>JBEBTQ010000162.1:0-7394 GCA_040393685.1 Advenella kashmirensis
GCCACTGAACGCGCTTTTTGGTGGTGCCATTCATGAGCGGATCAGTGTCGCCTGGACCCTGGCCAGCGGTGATACTCAAAAAGATATCGACGAAGCACAGCAGATGCTCGATACGTGCCGTCACCGACTGTTCAAGCTCAAGGTCGGCATGCGCGCGCCCAAAGATGATCTGAAACACATTCGCGCCATCAAGAAAGCGGTGGGCGACGATGTCAGCGTGCGTATCGACGTGAACCAGGGGTGGTCGGAAACGGAGGCACTAAGCAATCTGCGGCCGCTGGCCGATGCGGGCGTTGAACTGATCGAACAGCCGATTCATGAAAAGAATCTGGCTGGCCTGCAACGCCTGACGGCGCTTGGCATTGTGCCCATCATGGCAGATGAATCGCTCAAAGGGACGGAAGACGGCTTTGCTCTGGCCAGTGCCCACTGCGCCAATGTATTCGCCATCAAAATTGAACAGGCTGGCGGTTTGCAGAATGCCCGCGACCTGATTGGCATTGCCCAGGCCGCGGATATTGCGCTGTATGGCGGCACGATGCTGGAAGGATCCATCGCAACCATCGCGGCCGCTCATTTATTTTCAACAATCAACCGGCTTGAATGGGGCACCGAAATGTTCGGCCCGCTGCTGTTGAAAGATGAAATTCTGGCGACACCACTGGATTACAGCGATTTCACACTGAAGATTCCCACCGGACCAGGCCTGGGCATCGAACTGGACGAAGACAAAGTGGATTTTTATACGCGGAAGTAGATCAGGTGAAACGCGGAACGCGGCATAAGGCGTCACGCATAGGGCATAACGCATAGGGCATAACGCATAGGGCATGACGCATAGGGCACAAGGCCAAGGCGCTACGAACATGGCGTTTGTGATCTGCTTTGTGCCGCGGAGATTTCGTTTTGCTTCGCAGGGCTCAGGTATCAGGTGATGGCGTCAGGCGTTCAGAAAATCGCTGACGGCAGCGTTGAATGCCGCAGCGGCTTCGACGTTTGACAGATGTGATGCCGCCAGATCGACGCGACTGGCCACTTGAACTTTTCCGGCAATAAAATCTGCATCCGCGACCGTGGTGACAGGATCCTGAGATCCGGCAACCACCAATGTCGGTGTCGAGATGGAATTGATCTGATCACGCAGATCAGCAACAGCCAGCGCCTCACAGCAGGCCGCATAACCTTCTGGCGAGATGTCGCGCAGCTGTGCGATCAGGGTTGCCACCGTTGCCTGATGAGCAGCGACAAATTCACTGGTAAACCAGCGTCCGGGAGAACCATCGGCCACCGGCCCCATGCCCTGCGCGCGTACCAGAGCCGCCCGCTCTGTCCAGCCCGCTTCCTGGCCGATACGAGCCGCCGTATTGCAGACGACCAGTCGATCCAGTCGCTCGGGAGCGTGAACACCCAGCCACTGCCCAATCAATCCACCCATGGAAATACCGCAGAAGCTGAATGTTTTGATCTTCAGCGCATCGGCAAGTGCCAGTACATCCTGGCCCAATTGTTCGATGGTGTATGGACCGGCAGGTACTGACGAACCACCATGACCACGAGTGTCATATCGCAGCACGCGATGCGTTTTGCTGAAGGCCGCCAGCTGATCAGCCCACATGTCCATAGTTGTGCCCAGCGAATTGGACAATACCAGCACCGGCGCCTGGGGGTCACCATCGAGCTGGTATTGGACTTGTATATCGTTGATATTGACAGTTGTCATGGCACTCATCCTGTTTGCAGAGTCAGCGGGCGTATTTCAGATGGCAGAAGGATGACGACACAGAGCGGTGACCTGGATATCCATATGTGGGAACAGGGGCAGTCCGGACAGCAATTCATGTAATTCAGCATTGTCCTGCACATCCACAATGCTGACCTTGCTCTATTTGCCGACCACGCGCCAGATATGAGGCCACTTGCCGGCCCGCTGCAAATCCTGTGAGTATTGCTTTTCTTTTGCCTTGATATCCGCCGCAACTTCAGCCGGCATGTCCTGGGGAAGATTGACTGTCATTTCGACCATGAACAACATATTGAATCCTTGAAATTTAGTTTGCCGAAATACCGGTATCGGAAATAATTTTCTTCCATTTATCGGTTTCCGATTGCAGATAGGTCCTGAGCTCTTCTGGTGTACTGCCGATTTTCTCGGCGCCGATCGTTTTGAATGTCGTTTTCACCTTATCTGTTTCCATGGCCTTGACCATGGCCTTTTGCAGGGTCTGAATCACTTCAGCAGGTGTGCCCGCAGGCGCAAAAGTGGCGAACCACGGACGTAATTCATAGCCCGGCATGCCACTTTCGGCGATGGTTGGCACATCCGGCAGAGACGAAGAGCGCTTGCTGGTAGTAATGCCCAGCGCCTTCAGTTTACCCGCATCAATATGCGGCTTGGAAGATGTGATGCTGTCAAACATATAATCCACCTGTCCACCCAGCAGATCAGAAACAGCCGGACCGCTGCCTTTATAGGGCACATGCAGCATATCCAGTTTACCCAGATACGTGAACAGGGCACCGGCAAGATGGATGGACGTACCCACACCAGCCGACGCATATGTATACTTGCCCGGATTGGCCTTCACCTGCTCAATCACATCCGTGATCGAGTTGACATCCTTGCGGCTGGCTTGCGTCACCAGGATATTGGGCACATCTGCCAGCAGCGAAATCGGTTCAAAGTCCTTGATCGGATCATAGCCCAGTCGTTTGTACAGAGACGGATTGACCGCCATACCATTGGCCACGATCATGATGGTATAGCCATCAGGTTTGGCATTGGATACCTGCGTGGCGCCGATATTGCCCCCGGCCCCCGGCTTGTTCTCCACCACAATGGGCTGGCCCAGGTCCTTGGAAATCGTCTCGCCAAGCGTGCGTGCAATCACATCCATCGCTCCGCCCGGCGGGAAGGGGACAACCCAGGTAATTGGCCGTTCAGGATAGGCAGCCTGGGCAATATTCGCGCCTAAAAGACCGGTCAGAATGACGGCAGCGCCCAATGTATTGATGCCGAAGCGGCGGCGAGTGATGTTTTTCAATGTCATCTCCATACGATTTGAGTAATCGGGACAACGGTCTGATGTCACACTGTTATGACAGACGTGATTGGTCCCGAATGTTTTCTTTATTATCGGTATTGTTTTTGTCGGTGTCTAAGACTATATTTGTCGTCATCAATACTTTTAAGGTATGAGTGATGGAGTTACGACAGATACGCTACTTCCAGTGCGTGGCACGCGAGCTGAGCTTTACCAAAGCAGCCAAACTGCTGCATATCGCCCAGCCACCTCTGAGCCGGCAAATCAAAATGCTCGAAGAAGAACTGGGAGTCGCAGTATTTGAGCGACTGGGACGAGGCATACAGCTGACCGAGGCGGGCCGGTATTTTCTGGATCAGACCGAGAAAATGACCTCACGGCTGGAGGAAACCATCAACGCCACGCGTCGTATTGGTCGTAGTGAACGCATGTGGTTTGGCATCGGTTTTGTTCCTTCGACTCTTTATGGCCATATGCCCGCGCTGATTCGCCAGCTGCGGGAAATGAACGATCAGGCCGAAATCAGCCTGGTGGAAATGACCACGCTGCAGCAGTTTGATGCCCTGAAGTCGGGCCGCATAGATATCGGCGTGGGGCGGATTCTGCTGAAGGATGAAGAAATCGAGCGTCTGGTACTGACAGACGAGCGTCTTGCGGTTGCGTTACCCATCAGTCATCCATTGGCAGGCCGGCATTCTGTCCGGCTCAATGATATTCTGGACGAGCCGCTGATCCTGTATCCTGCGCGCCCACGCCCCAGCTATGCGGATCATGTTCTGAACCTGTACAGGCAGAAAGGGCACTCACCCGTCGTGGCGCAGGAAGTCAATGAACTGCAGACGGCTATCGGTCTGGTAACAGCGGGCATCGGTGTAACCATTGTGCCCGAATCGGTCCGACGACTGCACCGGGAAGACGTTGTGTACGTGGACCTGGACGAAGCTGGCTTCACCTCGCCCATCATGCTCAGCTGGCGAAAAAGCGATCAATCGGCTTTTCTCAAGGACGTGATTGCATTGTTCAGGCAGACAACGATATAAGTGGAGGGTGAGAGCCAGCGATTCTGATTTGTCTGCGCTACGTTTATTACTTGCGCACTTTGGCTGTCGACGTGGCGCTGGTTTGGTTAGGCGTCGCCAGACGTGATCGTTTTGTAGTGATCAACTCGTTGTGGCGCGAAAATGCCCGTCTCAAAGCCGCCGCAGGTGCCGGTGGTTGAAGTAATGCATTAGCGAAGCAGGCCTGATCTGCCAACGCCAATTCAAGAATGCTCGTCTTTTCAATGACTTGTTGTGCTTCTTTCTGAACCGCCGAGATGACGAAGTCGGTTATGGTACGACCTTGCAGCTCGGCAGCTCTTTTCAGCATGGTGTGTAGATCAATGCTTATTCGCACTTCCAGAAGAGTAGTTGATACTGACGTAGACATGACTTAAATCCTCGTCCGGAGAATATACGTCGAATTACCGAATAAAGCAAAAGTGCCGTTGTCTGAATCTTGAATCGCGCAATCGGGAAGATTCCAATGATTTTCAGTGCAGAATATCCGACATGAACTTGCGGGCGCGCTCGTGCGTGGCTTGACTGAAGAATTGCTCGGTCGTGGTGTCTTCCAGAATCTGTCCCTGATCCATAAACCAGATTCTGTCGGCGACCTCGCGGGCAAAATTCATCTCATGCGTGACGCAAACCATGGTCATGCCGTCTGCAGCCAGTTTTTTCATGACGGCCAACACCTCGCCCACCATTTCAGGATCCAGCGCACTGGTGGGTTCATCGAAAAGCATCACCGGAGGGCGCTGCGCCAGCGCGCGGGCAATGGCGACGCGCTGTTGCTGGCCGCCAGACAGATTCGCTGGCATGCAGTCCTTTTTTTCGTACATGCCTACTTTTTCAAGAAGCTCTTCGGCCATGTCGTAGGCCTGCTGCCGGGATTGTCCGCCCACTTTGATCGGTGACAGAGCCACATTGTCTTTGACCGACAGGTGTGGGAACAGGTTGAAGTGCTGAAATACAAAACCGATTTTGGCGCGCAACTGGTTGATGTCCACACTTTTATCGTGAATGCATTGGCCGGCTATGCATATTTTTCCGCTTTCAATATCTTCCAGCTTATTGATGGTGCGAATCATCGTGGATTTGCCGGAACCCGACGGGCCACAGACCACCAGGACTTCTCCGGTACTGACTTCGCCGCTGATATCACGCAGCGCATGGTATTGTTTGTAATACTTGTTAACGTGTTCAAATGAGATCATGTCTACTCTCCTTGTTGTTTACTTACGCGGCTTTGCCCAGGCGCTTTTCATTCAAATGTGATTCCAGAACCTTTGCCAGTCTGGACAACAGTGCGCAAATGAGAAAATAAAACATCGCCAGAACCAGGTAGGTTCGCAGCGTACCGGTCAGCTCAATACTGTTGATTTGTTGTGCAGAAAAGGCAGCTTCATTCACGCCAATAATGTAGACGATGGATGTAGCCTTGATTGTGGATACAAACTGGTTGAGCAGGGAAGGGATCATATTGCTCAGAGCCTGAGGCAGCTGTATGGTAAAAAGAGTCTGGAAATATCCCAGCCCCATTGCCCGCGCGGCCTCTGACTGCCCCGAAGGCAATGCCTGAAGGCCCCCGCGAATGATTTCTGCAAGAAAGGCCGATTCATAGATGACAATAGCCGAGACTGCTGTCCAGAATGGTGGGACCTCTGTGTGCATGACCGTGGGCAGCAGGAAATAGGCCCAGAAGATGATCATAATCAGCGGGATGGAGCGGAAAACATACACCCAGATGGTTGATGCGACCCTGATTATTTTTATTTCACTTGTCCTTCCGGTGCCGATGATCAGGGCAATGGGAAATGCCGCAGCCAGGCTGAGCGCCGCCAGAATCAGGGTTCCTGCAAATCCGCCTATAGGGCCGCTGGGCCATGACCCAACCAGGAACATCATTCCGTAAGTGTCCAGAAAATCATACATGACGTTTGTGTTCCTATCTTTTGAAGTTCGCCGGGTAGCGTCGTGCGACCTGGGCACCCAGCAGTGAGATCATGAGTGAAATAACCAGATAAATGACGGTGGAAATCATGAAGATCTGGAACGTCTGAAAAGTAATATTTTCTATGCGCTTGACCTGGTAGGTCAGTTCCGTTACGCCAATCACCATGGCCAGGCTGGTATCCTTGAATAGGATCAGCGAGCGATTGATGATAGGAGGCACTGCAATGCGCACCGCCTGCGGCAGGACAACGAAACGCAACGCCTGCGTGGAGCTCAGACCAACGGCGCGAGCCGCTTCCATTTGTGTACCAGCAATGGCCTTGATACCCGAGCGGATGTCATTGTAAAAATAGGCACTCACGTTCAAAGAGAGAGCAATCAGTGCGAACGAGAACTCTGAATTGCCCTGGTTGATCCACAGTTTGAGTGACTTGGGCAACACTTCTGGCATGCCGAAGTACCAGACCATGATCTGCACAACCGTTGGAACGTTTCTGTGATATTCGACATAAAGTCCAATCACTGCCCTGACTATACGGGACGGAATAAGATTGGCTGCAGTCAGCAATAGCGCAATCACAAAGCCACAGACTAGCGCCCCTGCAAACAGTCTTAGGGTTATGGCAATGCCCGACAATAATAACCTGACGGTTTCGGGATCAGATAACAGGGAAAGCGAAAAATTCATGGCAGACGTGAGAATGGATATTCCCGTGTTCTCCTGGTTATGAGGACCGCAATCAGGACCGGCGTTTGGGTCTCATGACTGCGGTTTTCGAAAACGCCTTATTTCGCAGCGTTCTGAGCAACGGGCTCGACCTTGAACTGGCGCGACAGTTTATAAATGGACTCTTTGCCCAGCCATTTGTCGAAGATCTTGTCCAGTTCCCCGGACTTCTCCATCTGTGTCAGCGCCTTGTCAATCGCCGCCTTGAGTTCGGGCTCGCCTTTGTTCATGATGATGCCGATATGTTCGGTGGCCGTCGGTTCATCCAGCAGAACCGCTGGCGTGTCCGTTTTCTGTGAATCATTCGCAAAGCGCAGCAGCACCAGTTCGCCCGCCGTCATTGCCTGTACTTTGTCGTTCTGCAGTCCCAGATAACATTGAGAAATATTCTGATAGGTTAGAATTTCTGCGCCAGGGATAGCCTGTTGAGCAATCGCTGCCGAGCTCGAGCCTGACGATGCGCATACTTTCTTGCCTTTCAGATCCGCCAGGGTTTTGATGCCAGCGTCTTTCTTGACCAGAACCTTGATATTACCCTGTAGATACTGCAGGCTGAAATCCACTTCCTCCGCGCGTTTGGGAAGCCACGCGACCGAGCCGGCAACAATGTCAACCCTTCCCATTTTGACT
>JBEBTQ010000163.1:0-7375 GCA_040393685.1 Advenella kashmirensis
ACTGCACTGGATATCCCTGTTCCCAGACATCGCATTGAAGGTCGCGCGTTGCAACCTTTGTTACGCGGGGAGCCTGTCGTCTGGCGCGACTGTGTTTTTTCGGAACTGGATTACAGTTATCGCGAAGCCAGACTGACGCTTGATAAGGGAACCGATCAGTGTCGTGCATGGTCTGTACGGACCGACAGATGGCGGTATGTCTACTGGAGTACGGAAAGAGCACAGCTCTTTGACCTGCAGACTGATCCCGATGAGTTTAACGATCTGGGCGAAGACCTCGACCATGAGGACATCAGACGGCAGATGAAGCAGCGGCTTCTGGACTGGTTCGCAAGCCTGAAGCGCAGGACTACCGTGACAGAGGAAGAAGTCGAACTGCAGACGAATAAATACAAACAGGCGGGTGTTTTTTACGGACAATGGTAAGCGGTGCAAGCGATCCAATCAATTGTTACGGCTGATAGATGACAGATGGGGAAGGGCCAGACCAGGGTCTGTGATTAAAGACGTCGCAAGGCGGATGGGTAAGACTGACAGAAGGGCGTGAAGTATATGGTGTTGCTGATGCAGCGCTGGCTCATGATGATTATCATGCTGGCGCCGTTGCATGCGTTTGCGCAGACGCATTTGCAGGGACGGGTTGTGGGCGTGATAGATGGGGACACCATCACCATACTGGATGCATCAAAAAAACAGCACCGGATACGCCTGGCGCAAATTGACGCGCCCGAGTTTTCCATGCCATTTGGCCGGGCGGCGAAAAAGTTTCTTTCAAGTGTGATATCCCGCAAAACTGTCGGGATTGACACTCAGGGTCGGGATCGATATGGCCGGGTACTTGCCACGGTGTTTATTGATCAGCAGAATGTCAATCTGCTGATGGTCGCCAGCGGCTATGCCTGGGCCTATCGACGTTATCTGAGCGATCTGGCGTATTGCAGGGCAGAGGACTCTGCCAGGAAACGCAAGCTTGGTCTATGGACAGAACCGCAACCCATACCGCCCTGGCAGTGGCGCATGCAGAAACGTATCAGCCCACAGTCGCGGCCTGAACCCCAACGCGGTTCAGCAATGCCTTGCGGTATACATGCTCGGTTGCCTTGACGAATTTTTCATGTCCGAAGCGCTGTTCACTTTTTTGACGGGCAGCGCGGCCCATCACTTGCAGATCGTGTCGGCCCTGCAGAATCTCCTGCAGCAATCCAGCCAGGACCTGCGGAGCGCGGGCAGGGACCACCCAGCCATCGACCTGATTGTCGATATTTTCGGGCAGACCACCTTGCCTTGTGACAATCACAGGCTTACCCATCGCCATCATTTCGCGGCAGGCAAAGGAAATGGTTTCGACGCGGTAAGACAGAACAAAACCGACGTCAATGGCACCTATAAACGGGCGTACATCTTCCAGGTCACCCACAAATGTAATATGATCGCGCATGTCCAGTTGCTCAACTTCATCCAGCAATTCCTGCGGCGCTTTCGGACCGGCAACGGCAATATGCATGCGCTCAATCTGACGACGATCCAGTTGCGCCAGCGCACGCACCATATCAATCCATCCCTTATACTCCGTCGTTCCGGCATTGCTGCCCAGCAGGATACGACCATCTTCATTTCCGCCCAGAATGCTATGGCGCAGACTTGAGGCATTTTCTGCATGTTTTTCGCTGAAGTAATCTGTGTTGATTCCGTTATGCACCACAGTGACACCTGCCTGATCGTAAGGGCCGCCAGCCAGTCGGTCAGCCACAAAATCACACACGGCAATGCAATGATCCGTACCGAAACGCGCACGCAGGCGTGAGCCGATGGAATCGGTTGCATGATCATTATGCTTGGTGAAAATAATGGCCGGCTTGTGGCGCATTCCTCTGACTGCCAGCATCACCAGGCGATGGTCTGCCGTGCCGTTGACATGGACCAGATCGAATTTTTCCTCGCGTAATATGCGGCGCATCTGTGAGATTGCTGCGGGCAGACGTTGCAGCTTGGAAGGGTAATTCTGGGCGTATGCCGTTACGCCAGGTATGCCAGATGCAATACGGTAAAGTGCGCTCTCAGCAGGGACGGCAACGGAAATATCATGCCGGTTATGCAGTCCGTCAATCAGCCGGCTGATGTAGGAGGTATGCCCGCCAATGCCGGGGCTGGTATGAAAGTTGGTATACAGAATCTTCATTATTCGTGGTTTGGTTTCCATTATGTACCGGGTGGCAGCACGGTGGAGACAGCATTTTTTGCTGCGCAGCAAAATAATACTCCGATGCCGGGTAAAGACGCGGAATTTGTAACGGGCAGAAAGACCCTGTGGGGGAGAAAATTCGATCCTGTCACAAAAAAACCTGAAATTTGAAATTTTTCGGGCTGATATCCTTTGGTATAGTGGAATTTCAAGGGTGATATTACAGTTGCCTAAATAACCGGAGAACTTGATGAAAATTCTGATCATTCTGACCTCACATGACAAACTCGGTTCCACCGGTAAGCCCACCGGTTTCTGGCTGGAAGAGTTTGCTGCTCCCTATTATGCGTTTCTGGACGCAGGGGCGCAGGTCACACTGGCCTCTCCGCTGGGTGGCCAGCCTCCACTGGATCCCAAAAGTGACGAGCCGGATGCGCAGACGGACGCCACTGAGCGGTTCCGCAAAGATGCCAAGGCTCAGGCCGCGCTCGCCTCAACCCAGAGACTGGCCGATGTCTCTGCTGATACCTTTGATGCCGTGTTCTTTCCCGGTGGGCACGGACCGCTATGGGATCTGGCAGAAAACGGCTACGTCAATTCATTGATCCGCGACTTCGAGCAGGCCGGCAAGGTGGTTTCAGCCGTCTGTCATGCTCCCGGGGTGTTTCGTCACGTGAAGACCGAAGCGGGAGACTATCTGGTAAAAGACAAGAAGGTGACGGGTTTCAGCAATGCGGAAGAAGACGCCGTAGGGCTATCGGACGTTGTTCCCTTTCTGGTCGAGGACATGCTTAAAGACCATGGCGCCCATTATTCCAGTGGTGGCGACTGGCAGCCGCATATCGTTGTTGATGGCAGGCTGATCACAGGTCAGAACCCTGCATCATCTGTTGGCGTGGCGCAGGAAGTTATCAAACAGCTGCAAGGCAAGGGTTCGTGATTGCAAGCGTGATGCAATTGCAATTAGGAGGCTGCGGGTTTTGTTACAACTCTGAATAATATTGCAGTCGTGTATTTGACTGAAGACCGGTAAACTGAAAAGACAATAGCGTTGCTTGAATAATCAATAATCCGGAGAAAAAATGAAGTCGACATGCATCCCGTCACGCAGAACAGGAAAACAGTTAACCGCAGGCGCAATCCTGTTTGCAGCAGCAGGCGCCGCCTTTGCGGCCCCTGTGGCTCAGGTACACGATCTTGCAAAAAACGAGCAGCAGGCATATCTGGATACCCTGCGTGATCTGGTGCATATCGAGTCAGGCAGCAAAGATATTGAAGGCGTGACGAAAATTGCCGGTTTCGCCGCTGATCGCCTGAAGCAGCTGGGCGCAGAAACCGAAATCATCGAACCCAAAGACGTGTATCGCATGGACGATACGCCCGAGAAGACGGGACCGGTAGTTCATGGCACCATCAAGGGCACTGGCAAATCAAAAATTATGATGATTGCGCATCTGGATACCGTTTATCAGAAGGGGGATCTGAAAGATCAGCCCTTCCGCGTTGATGGCGACAAGGCGTACGGGCTGGGAATTGCAGATGATAAACAGGGCGTTGCGGCTGTCCTGCACGTCGTAGACATGCTCAGGAAGCTGGACTATAAATCGTTCGGCACCGTCACGGTCGTATTTAACAGCGATGAAGAAATCAGCTCTCCGGGCGCGCGAGCTCTCATTACCAAGTTCGCAGAGGATCAGGATGCCGTCTTTTCTTTTGAGGGTGGTGGCAAGGACGGGGGCGTTCGCCTGGCAACCAGCGGTATCGGCGCGGCCTATCTGAAAGTGCACGGTAAATCGTCGCATGCTGGCGCGCGGCCCGAAGGTGGTGTCAATTCGCTTTATGAGCTGGCGCATCAGATATTGCAGATGAAAGATCTGTCTAAACCTGAAGACGGATTGAAGCTGAACTGGACCCTGGCCAAAGCCGGCAGTGTTCGAAATATGATACCGCCAGAAGCAGAAGCCCAGGCGGATGCCCGCGCACTGAAGGTCAAGGATTTCGATGCGCTTGAGACCGCGATGCAGGAGAAAGTCAAGAACAAGCTTCTGCCGGAGAGTAAAGTGGAACTCAAGTTTGAAGTTCGTCGACCACCTCTGGAAGCCAACGATATCGGGCGTAAACTGGCTGCCTATGCCCAGTCCATCTACAAGAAAGAGCTGGATATCGATATGTCAGTGGCCGACAAGGCGACTGGCGGTGGCACCGATGCCGCCTTTGCGGCAGTGAAGACACGCGGCGGTGTTGTGGAAGGCTTCGGTCTTAGCGGTTTTGGTGCCCACTCTAATAATGCAGAATACGTGAACATTCCCACGATCGTGCCTCGACTATACCTGGCGACACGCATGATCATGGATATCTCCGAAGGCAAAGTGGCGCAGGAATAGTATCCGTTCTCGCCCTGGCGGCGGTTCAGATACCGCTGCCAGCGCTCAGGATTTGATGAGCGGTTATTAGACTCACCGCTCAATAGTCATAGTATCAATAATGACTTCCTGGCCAATTGCGAGCCAACAACGTGCTCAGCGATTTCGCTTCGCTTCCAGCGCCAGCAAATCACGTTTGGCATCCAAACCGCCCGCAAAGCCCGTCAGTTTGCCGGAACTGCCAACGACGCGATGACATGGCGCCACAATTGAAATTGGATTGCGACCGATAGCAGCTCCCACAGCCCGGGACGCCGCCGGGTTTCCAGCCTCTTTTGCGAGTTGCCCATAGCTGCGCGTTTCTCCAAAGGGAATGGCAAGAAGCATCCGCCAGACTTTTTGCTGGAACGGTGTTCCCTCCATCTGCAGCCTGATATCAAATTTCTTACGCCTGCCTGCAAAATATTCCTCCAGCTGCTTGCGGGTCTCTTGCAGGACAGGATAGTTATCATTTCGCGATTGCGGTCCCAGTTTTACCCGCCCCGGACGGTCATTCGGCCACAAGATGGCAGTCAGCGCATCATCTTTGGCGACCAGCGTCAGCTCTCCTACCGGAGAGGGCATGGTGGTATATACATATGTCATTTTCATTTCTCCCGGGAATGCACGAGTTAAAACCTGATTAAACTATACCAATTCACGCATGCAGCCACACTCCGCGCCTTGCGGCTGAATTGATAGTAATGGGATCAGTAATGGATTCAATAATGGGGGTGGTCGTACGGAAGGCGGGTAAATGATGTGGGCAAGCGTGGCGGCTTTCAGACCCAATTGGGGCTGCGTTATACTTTCTTCATGAATCAAGAATAAGCCACAATTTGTGCCGGAGACATCATGACAGATGCAATCATTACCGGCCATTTGTGCGCAATCAGGGAGCAAAAAGAAATGACGCAGAAAGACCAGATTGTTTCCAGCGGAACGCAGGACGCCGGCTCAACCGGCAGCCAGCCTTTGCAATATCAAAGCGGATTTGGCAATGAGTATGCCAGTGAGGCGGTTGCAGGAGCACTGCCTCAGGGCAGAAACAATCCGCAGCACGGACCTCATGGGCTTTACACAGAATTAATCTCAGGTACTGCATTCACCGCGCCGCGTCATGAAAACAGGCGTACGTGGATGTATCGTCGCCAGCCATCGGTCGTAGCGGGACGCTATGAACCCTACGAGCAAGCCTTGTGGCAAACCGGCGCTGATACGCGCGTTTCTTTGCCTCCCGAACCCTTGCGCTGGGCACCCTGGGTGGTGGAGAAGCCCGATTGCGACTTTGTCGATGGAATCAAAACCATTGCAGCGAATGGGCACGCCGATACGCAAAGCGGGCTTGCCGTTCATGTTTATCATTTTGACAAGTCGATGAACCAGCGGGCATTTGTCAACGCAGACGGTGAAATGCTGCTGGTGCCTCAGCAGGGCGCCTTGCAGATTACGACTGAAATGGGACTGCTGCATGTTGAGCCAAGAGAAATCGTGATCATCCCGCGAGGGGTAGCGTTCAGAGTCGATCCGGCGGCAGATTACACAGGCGTGGCTCGTGGATATGTCTGCGAGAACTACGGCGCGCATTTTCGCCTGCCGGAACTGGGCCCTATCGGTTCCAATGGTCTGGCCAATGCGCGGGACTTTCTTGCGCCGGTCGCAGCCTATGAAGATAGCGATGACAGTTGTGAACTGATTCGGAAATTCGGTGGTAACTTCTGGCGCGTTCCGTTGCATCGCTCACCATTCAATGTGGTTGCATGGCATGGTAATCTGAGTCCCGTCAAATATGACACTGCGCATTTCATGACCATCGGATCAATCAGCTATGATCATCCGGATCCTTCCATTTTTACTGTGCTGACGTCGCCCAGCGATACGCCGGGAACGGCCAACTGTGATTTTGTGATATTTCCTCCCCGCTGGCTGGTCATGGAAGACACCTTCCGCCCGCCATGGTTCCATCGCAATTTCATGAGCGAATTCATGGGTCTGGTCTATGGCGAATATGATGCCAAACCTGGCGGTTTCAAACCCGGAGGTGCCAGCCTGCACAATTGCATGGTGCCGCACGGGCCCGATGAAGAATCTTACGGCAAGGCGACAGCGGCTGAACTCAAACCACAGAAGCTGGATAACACACTGGCGTTCATGTTCGAGAGCCGCTATCGTTTCGTACCTACCGCGTTTGCCATGCAGGGGCCGGAACTGGAAAAAACCTATATCGACTGCTGGATGGGATTGAAAGATCAGTTTGAGCGCTGATTAACATGGATTGTCTGATACGGGGGATTCGTGTTACCTTGGAATCAGGTTCAATGCAATATTCCATCATTTAGGAGAGCTGTCATGGCTAAAAGTACAAAAGACGATACGACTGCGGCCGCTGCATCCAATCCGTTCGCAGAACTGGGGAAAATGTATGAACAGTTTCAGGTGCCCGGCCTGGATTTGACTGCCATTGCTGATGCGCGTCGCAAAGATGTGGAAGCGCTGGTGCAGGCCAACAAGGCGGTTTATGACGGAATGCAGGCGCTGGCCAACAAGCAGGCGGAAATGTTCCGCCAGGCAATGACGGATATTCAGGGCGCCGTAGGAACTGCCAGCACGAATCCTGCTGCGCAAACGGAACTTGCGCGCAAAGCCTATGAAAAAGCCATTGCCGATATGCGGGAACTGGCGGAAATTGCGCGCCAGTCTCAGACCGAAGCAATGACCAGCATCAGTCAGCGCGCCGCGCAACATATGCAGGAACTGCGTGATATGGTGCAGAAAAAGTCGGTCTGAATGG
>JBEBTQ010000164.1:0-7350 GCA_040393685.1 Advenella kashmirensis
TACTGAGGGCCAACGGCGGTATCGCATAAATCACTTCATTCATACGCGCGCATGTCTGCCACAAGCATGCGTACAGCGTACTCGGCAAAACTGCGCCGCAAGATGACTTCCCAGCGCGGTTCGTTGTCACTCAGGTCTGGCAGTCGCCTGAGCAGGAACGAGGATTTGTAATAATGGCTTTGCGCACACTGTCCTTCTGCGAAAACGCGTGGATGCAAATCCAGCGGGCAGCCTTTGGCCAGCAAATCATTTGATTGCGGCCCGGTCAGTTGCAGTACGCTGTGGCCGGAGCTCTGATCGGTGACTGCCGAGAAGATTCCCTGGACTGCAGCGTCCAGCCTTATCGCCAATTCAGTATCATTGGCGACCGTTGAACGGATCATCCATTCATCGGGACCCAGCCACAATGCACACGCACGCTCGTTTTCTGCTGTGGTATTGGGCTGAACAGGCAGTGTGAAGCCGAGTGTGCTACTCACAGCCGACATAAATGCCGGGTTGCCGGGATCCCCGCGCAGATTCGCCAGAGCGACAAATGGTATCTCCTCCACCCTGACCGTTGCTGCGCTCCCCGCCGCGAATATGCTGCCAGTCTTCAGTTCATCCGGTTCAGGCTTGTTCGAACCCGGCTCTTGCGGGAACCGGAGACCATCAAGTGCCGAGCGCTGTCTGGATTCATTCAACATGCTGACGTGCTCCTTCTGCGTCATAGAAAACCGGACTGCAAATTTTTGCCTGGGCGAATTGTCCGTCCGCCAGGGCAATGGTTACGCTTTGGCCCATTCTCTGCAGTCCGTTTTTGATCATGGCAAGTGCAATAGGGTGACCAAGTGTGGGACTCAGATAACTTGAGGTGACATGACCATGCAGCGGTGCGATGCCAGGTCTTGCGGGACCATCAAGAATCGGTGCTCCTTCCGGGAGCACGGTGCGATTGTCTTCAGAGAGCAGTCCCACCAGTTGCTTGCGATTCGGCCCTGCCGTGTCACTGCGTGAGAGCGAACGTTTTCCCAGAAAATCCTTGGATTTGGATACCATTGCACTCATATTCAGATCCACCGGCGTGACGGAACCATCGGTGTCCTGCCCCACAATAATGAATCCTTTTTCAGCCCGCAACACATGCATGGCTTCTGTGCCATAGGGTGTGATCTGATACTCGGCACCTGCCTGCATGAGCAGATCCCAGATATGACGGCCGTAATTGGACGGCATGTATATTTCGTACGATAACTCGCCGGAGAAACTGACCCGCAGGACGCGCACCTTCACACCATCTATGGTTCCATGCTGAGAGGACATGAACGGGAAGGCATCGCCGGAAAAATCAATGTCGAGACACACTTTTTGTATGACCTTGCGTGCGTCCGGGCCTGCCACGGTCGCCGTGGCGTACTGATCGGTTAGCGAGGTCAGGTACACCTGCAAGTCTGGCCATTCGGTTTGCAGCCAGCGCTCCATCCAGCTCAGCACTTTCGCTGCGCCGCTGGTGGTGGTTGTGATGATGAAATGCTGATCCGACAGCCGCAGGTTGACGCCGTCATCCAGGATCATGCCGTTTTCGTCCAGCATGAACCCATATCTGCACTTGCCGGGTTGAAGTCCAGTCCAGGCGTTGGTGTAGATGCGATTGAGAAATTCCGCTGCATCCGGACCGCGGACATCAATTTTGCCAAGCGTGCTGTAGTCCAGCAGACCTACATGATTACGCACTGCAAGACATTCTCTCGCGACCGCGGCGTCCATGTCCTCATTATCCTGCGGGTAGTATCTTGCACGCTTCCAGTTGCCTGAGTCCTCGAAAACGGCACCGCGTGCCACATGCCATTCATGGATGCAGGTGGTGCGCACCGGATCGAAAAAGTCCCCCAGTTCGGGGCCGGCGAGGGTGCCAAAGGCTACGGGCGTGTAATTGGGTCGATAAGTGGTTGTGCCGGTTTCAGCAATGGTCTGGTTCAGACTTTCAGCAAGAATGGCCATACCATTGATATTTCCGAGTTTCCCCTGATCCGTTCCGAATCCCATCGCCGTATAGCGTTTTACATGTTCTACGGAGCGGTAGCCTTCGCGGACAGCAAGCTGAATGTCGGAAACCGCAACATCGTTCTGAAAATCGATAAACTGTTTTGGGCCACGTCCCGCCGCTTTTTGCGGGGTAGTTGACCACAGCGCGACGAGCGGATTGGCTGGTTCAGTCGGGGTCTCCCATTTCTGTGACGATTCGGTTGGCCAGCCGGCATTTTCGGCCGTTTTACCGCCAGCCTTTGCCGCTCCATTCAGAACATGCTCCAAATCAAAGTCGCCATTGGCTGCACCAACGCTTGTCTGAGGCTGCACGTTGGCATGGGGAACAAAGCAGACGCGTTCGTTGCACCAGCGTGGCCGGCCACCCGATTGTGCATATAAATGAACCGCCGGGTTCCATCCGCCTGATACGGCAAGCAGATCGCAGGATAGCGACTGAACGTCGCGATCAGATCGATGCGTACTGGACGGGGCAATATTTACACTCTCGATATGACGCTTGCCATTGGCCTGAAGAACTACACTCTCCCATAGAATCCGGATGCCGGCTTGCTTCGCCCGTTCGGGCAGTCCGTTATGTAGTTCAGGTCGAGAATCTACGATGGTGACCTGGGCACCATTGCGTTGCAGATCCAGTGCAGTCCGATAGGCACTGTCATTGTTGGTGAACACGACAGCCTGACGCCCGGGCAGAACGCCAAAACGACAAATATAGGTGCTGACTGCCGAAGCCAGCAAAATGCCGGGCAGATCATTATTGCCGAATGTCATGGGGCGCTCATGTGCACCGGTGGCAAGAATCACATGTCGGGCACGGATCTTCCACAAGCGCTGGCGCAATCCTGTTCGAGTCTGTAGCGGCCGATGGTCACTAAGCTGTTCGCATACGGTCACAAAATTATGATCGTGATAACCAAAGGCCGTGGCACGGGTCAGAACCTGCACCTCAGGCATGCCAGCCAGTTCGCGAGTGATTGTCTGCACCCATTCAGCAGAAGGCTGTCCATTGATCACGGCGGGACAACGCAACAGACTGCCGCCGAGCTGATCCTGATTGTCTACCAGAATGACCCGGGCACCGCCGCGACCTGCGCTGTGTGCGGCTGCCAGACCGGCAGGCCCGGCACCGACGACCAGCACATCACAATGCGAATATTTCTTTTCATATCGTTCCGGATCCGTCTCTTCGGGAACGGTTCCGAGTCCGGCAGCATCACGTATGTGTTCTTCATATTTACCCCACCAGCGACGAGGCCACATAAAAGTCTTGTAATAAAACCCGGCTGGAATAAAGCGCGACAGGTACTGCATGAATGCTAGCCTGTCGTTTTCAAGGTCCGGACGGGCATTGACGCTGCTCGCGCTCAGGCCTTCATACAGTTCCACCTCGGTTGCCCGGGCGTTCGGCACAGTATAGGGTCCGGACTCAAGCTGCACGATGGCATTGGGCTCTTCCACACCTGCTGTCATAATCCCGCGAGGTCTGTGATATTTGAAGCTGCGTGCAACAAAATGAATGCCATTTGCAATCAATGCAGACGCCAGTGTGTCTCCGGCATAGCCCTGATAGGTTTTGCCGTTGAACTGGAATGACAATGGTTTGCTGCGATCAATGAGACCACCGTCGGCCAGACGAAATGACTGCGTCATGCCTTTTCTCCCCGTACACCAGGAATTTTCTGGACGGATTTGAATTCGTAGCTGCGCGTGTCGCGTTCGGCAATAAACCAGCGGCGGCAGCCATGCGTATGCACCCATTGCTCGCGCTGCACACCCAATGAATTCCTGCGCATGAATACATAGTCTCCCCATTCTTCATCACTCAGCGACTCGGGATTTCCGGGGCGGGCAATATCAGCCTCACCACCAAAACTGAATTCGCTCTCGGCTCGTTCACCGCACCATGGACATCGAATTAAAAGCATGATTTCTTCCTAGTGTGCAACTGCGGCGGCGCCGTGTTCGTCGATCAGGTGACCCGTGTAGAAGCGGTCGATTGAAAAGGGGGCGTTCAGCGGATGAGGTTCATCGTGTGCGATTGTATGTGCAAACACCCAGCCCGATCCTGGCGTGGCTTTGAATCCACCGGTGCCCCAGCCACAATTGAAATACAGTCCCTTGACACCTGTCTTGGAGATGATGGGGCAGGCGTCCGGACAGATATCCACAATGCCTCCCCACTGGCGGTTCATGCGCACACGGCTTAATGTCGGAAACATTTCAACGATGGCCTGCAGCGTATGCTCAATACTCTGGAAGCTGCCACGTTGTCCGTAACCGGTGTACTGATCAATACCTGCGCCAATGACCAGATCTCCTTTATCAGACTGGCTGATATATGCGTGAACAGCGTTTGACATGATGACTGTATTGATGGTCGGTTTGACCGGCTCGGATACCAGAGCCTGAAGTGGGTGGCTTTCCAAAGGCAGGCGGATTCCTGCCATGTCGGCGATCACACTTGAATGGCCGGCCGCAACGACAGCCACCTTGCGTGCCTTGATAAAGCCTTTTCCCGTGTCCACGCCTATTACGGCACCGTCTTTTTTGCGAATATTCGTGACCGGACAGTTCTGGATAATATCAACGCCCAGCTGGTCAGCCGCACGGGCAAAACCCCAGGCGACTGCGTCATGTCTTGCCACGCCGCCGCGGCGCTGAAAGGAGGCACCCAGCACCGGGTAGCGGCTATCCAGATTGATATTGGGTACGATTTCCCGGATTTGCTCGCGCGTCAGCCACTCGCCATCAACACCGTTGTAGATATTGGCGTTGATACGACGTTGCGTGTCGCGAACTTCCTGCAGTGTGTGAGCCAGATTCATGACTCCGCGCTGGCTGAACATCACGTTGTAATTCAGATCCTGAGACAGGCCTTCCCATAGTTGCATGGCTTTTTCGTAGAGCTGCGCTGATTCGTCCCACAGGTAATTGGAGCGCACAATGGTGGTATTACGTGCAGTGTTGCCGCCACCCAGCCAGCCTTTTTCGACAACAGCAATATTGCGAATGCCATGAACCCTGGCCAGGTAATAGGCTGTTGCCAGTCCGTGCCCGCCCGCGCCCACAATGACGACGTCGTATTCGGATTTGGGTTCGGGACTGTGCCATGCTCGAGGCCATTTTTCGTGGTGACTCAATCCATTGCGGATCAGGCTGAAAATAGAATAGCGATTGCGCATAGACTCCTCTTGCCGCTATGGTCAGGCGGCCGACAGAGCCGCATTTTGACAGCAAGTAAAGCAAATCGGTGATTCGGGAGCTAGAATAATTACGACCAATGATTGGAATAATTCCGCCATGGCGACAAACGCGCTTCATTTCTCCGGTGACGGGACTATGTCTGGAATTGTCCTGATCAGTAGAACCGGTTGCGGCCGGGAAAGACTTCACTGACCTCATCTGCAGGTGTATGGTCCGCGGGCAGCAGGGAAGGGGGCAATTGGGCATGAGCACGCCATTGGCCCGGGGCCATGTCAAATGTGCTTCGAAAATCTCTGCCCATATGCGACGCGTCCGCAAAACCACATGAGGAAGCAATGGTCGCGATAGAGCGGTTGGTGTGTGTCAGCAGCCAGGCGGCCATACGCAGTCGCACGCCACGTGAATACGCCTGCGGGCTTGAGCCGGTGGACTCCTTGAAAAGCCGCTCCAGTTGTCTGACTGAAATATGCAGCTTCCCGGCCAGTTCATCCATACTCAGCGCATGTCCTACGTGCTGCTCCATCAGAAGGATGGCTCGGCGTACCAGGGGATGCGTATCCCGTGCGACGCCGGGTGGCAGCGGCTGCGGCGCGCGATTGCGATCGTCATCGTCCACCTGCAGAATGCGCAGGGCCTTGCGAACGATGGATTCGTCAATGTGATGCTTCAGAATTTCAGCGGCAACATCAATGGATGCACGTCCACCTGAGCAACTGATGCGCCTGCGGTCAAACACAAACAGGCGGTCGGCAACTATCAGGTCCGGATCGACTCGCGGGAACTGTTCAATAAAATCCCAGTAATGAAACCAGCTGACGCAGATACGGTGGTCCTGCATGACGCCCGCCTGCGTCAGTGCAAACACGCCGGTACAGACGCCAACGAGCGTGACATTGTGTTGTGCGGCGCGCTGAATAAAAGCTTTCTGGGCCGCAGAAAGGACAGGGCCTGTGTGCAGCAGACCACCCACGACAACAAGATAATCAAAGCGCGAGGGGTCACCAAGCATTTCGGAGGGCATGACCTGAATGCCGCTGGAAGATCGCACCGGCGCCAGGGTTTCGTCTATCACCTGCCAGGCACACCGCAGCGGCTGGCTGTTGTCGCCTTCATCGCCGGCCAGGCGTAATACATCAAGCAGGCCGGAAAATGCCGTCATCGTAAAGTGAGGGAGCAGAAGAAAGCCGAAACGGACGGGTTCTGGATTTCTGGGTTTCACAATCAAACTATTCCTCAATCGCGTACGGATCAGGCGCGCACCGTTACGGCCATTGTAAAACCTTAATGTTGCGGCAATTTTCGGCGGCGTGCAAGCAGTTGTGCAAGCCACTCATAACCGCTGACCAGCAGAATCCCAAACAGTACCAGAAGTGCACCCGCCACAAAATTTGGCTCCAGCGGTTCGTCCAGTAACCAGACACCGAAGGTGATGCCGAAGAGCGGCGTCATGAATGACAGAACACCCAGGCGCGAAGCCAGGTACTGGCGCAGCAGCCAGAACCAGAGCAGCAGGCTGCCGAAAGACACCACCAATATCTGAAATGTCATGGCGGCAAAGGCACGCGCGGTTGGATGAAAATAAGCCTGTCCCATTACCACAGATGCGATCGTTAATATGACGACTGCACTAATCAATTGATAGAGCAGGGTATGAGTGCTGGGAGTGTTGCCCAGCCGCGTTGTACGGATGACGACCGTAGTTGCGCCCCAGGCAATGGCTGCGCAGATACCTAGGAAGTCTCCGAGCAGAGGATTGGCGCCTTGTGCCTCACTGAACGAGGTCCGACCGGTAAAAGTGACAACAATTCCGGCAAAGGCCACCGCGATGCCAATCCACTGTATGGGCGTCAGTCGCTCGTTGGGCAATTTCCAGTAAAGCCCCAGCGCCGCAAAAACCGGCGCCGTGTATAGAAAGATCACCATGTGAGAGGCCGTGGTATAGCGCAGACCTTCGGCAACCAGCAGAAATTCAACAGCAAACAGTAGTCCGGCAAAAAGCCCCGGTTTCCAGGTGCCATCCGACAGAGTGATACGGCCACCACGCGCATAGATCAGAATTGCGACCATGACAGCTGAAATACCCGAGCGCAGAGCGATCTGAAAGACGGGTGCGACATCTGG
>JBEBTQ010000165.1:0-7328 GCA_040393685.1 Advenella kashmirensis
CCCTGTCGGTCTGTGCCTTCATTGTCCTGATTGTGTGGGAACGACGTCATGCATTCCCACTGCTGCCGCTGGAGCTGTTTCGCGACCGCAGTCTGGCCACCATGTTCACCTTGTCTCTGCTTACCGGCTTTGTAATGTTCGGCATGCTGTTCTATGTGCCGTTACTGTTGCAGGGCGGCTTCGGATATTCGCCGAACGACGCAGGCATGCTGGTGACCCCTCTGGTTGTCTGCATTACATTCGGCAGCATTCTGTCCGGGCGCATCGTGACGCGCCTGGCCCGTCCTAATCTGATTCTTTATATCGGTTATGTGTTCACTGGCTGTGCCGTGGTGGGTGTCATATTCTATGATCACGGTATGCCCAAGTTGTTGTTTCTGCTGTATATGACGCTGGGCGGCCTGGGTCTGGGTTTTATCATGCCGAATCTGACCATTTTCAGTCAGGAACTGTGCAAGCGGAATAATCTGGGTATTGTGACCGCACTGGTGCAATCGATTCGCATGATTGGCGGTATGCTGGGCACTGCCATCATTGGCACTATGGTCAATTATTATTTCGTATCGGGCATCCAGTCGAACGCCCGTAAAATTGGTTCTCCGGAACTGGTGACCGCGCTTTCTGATCCTCAGTTGCTGGTACGGCTGGATGCGCAGACCAGTCTGATAGCCAGAATGGCGGCATCAGGACTGGATGCCCGGCTCTGGCTGACCGCAGCACGCGAATATATGGTGGGTGCGATAGAATCGGGTCTGATCGTCGTACTGGTGGTGAATGTGCTTGCGCTGTTCTGGTTGCTGCGCCTGCCCCGAATCCAGTTCGCCAGTGTGAGTACCACAACGGTGGAACCGGCGAAACGCCGCTGGCGAACACGCCGACATCGCCGGAAAATGTAATGAAGCGATACAAGTTCCCTGGCAATGCCATGCGAAATTACAAGATTGCCTGAGTAAGGTACAATCTACGCAATAAAACCCTATCAAAATCACTGTTTATCAGGCAGGAAAGTCATAACCATGAGTGCAATTGTTGATATTATCGGTCGCGAAATTCTGGATTCCCGCGGGAATCCAACGGTAGAGTGTGATGTCTTGCTCGAATCCGGTGTCATGGGTCGGGCTGCGGTGCCTTCAGGCGCTTCTACCGGCGCACGCGAAGCCATTGAACTGCGTGACGGTGACAAGTCCCGTTATCTGGGCAAGGGTGTGTTGAAGGCCGTTGAAAACGTCAATACCGAAATTTCGGAAGCATTGATGGGGCTGGACGCACAGGAACAGACGTTCATCGATCACACACTGATTGACCTGGACGGAACAGAGAACAAGGAACGCCTTGGCGCCAATGCGCTGCTGGCAGTCAGTATGGCGGTAGCACGCGCTGCAGCAGACGAATCCGGCCTGTCCCTGTATCGTTATTTTGGCGGCAGCGGCCCAATGAGCATGCCTGTGCCCATGATGAACGTGATCAACGGCGGCGCGCATGCCAACAATACGCTGGACATGCAGGAATTCATGATTCTGCCAGTGGGTGCAACCAGCTTCCGTGAGTCCCTGCGTATGGGTGCAGAAGTGTTCCATGCCCTGAAAAAACTGATTCACGGCCATGGCATGTCCACGGCAGTGGGTGACGAGGGTGGCTTTGCACCAAACGTGGCCAACCACGAATCTGCCATTCATCTGATTCTTAATGCGATTACAGAAGCAGGTTACGAGCCAGGTACGCAGATTGCCCTGGGTCTGGATTGCGCCAGTTCCGAATTTTTCCGTGACGGCAAGTATCATCTGGCCGGTGAGGGCAATATCTCACTGACGTCTGAAGAGTTCGCCAATCTTCTGGCCTCCTGGTGCGATAAATATCCGATCATCACCATTGAAGACGGTATGGCGGAAAATGACTGGGACGGCTGGAAAATTCTGACCGACAAACTGGGCAAGAAAGTGCAGCTGGTAGGCGACGATCTTTTCGTTACCAATACCAAAATCCTGAAAGAGGGCATTCAGAAAGGTGTGGCCAATTCTATCCTCATCAAGATCAATCAGATTGGTACCCTGACAGAAACCTTTGCTGCCATCGAAATGGCCAAGCGTGCGGGTTACACGGCTGTCATTTCACATCGCTCCGGCGAGACCGAAGATTCAACCATTGCAGACATTGCCGTTGCAACCAATGCGATGCAGATCAAAACCGGCTCTTTGTCGCGCTCCGATCGTATGGCAAAATACAATCAGTTGCTGCGTATTGAAGAAGAACTTGCTGAAGTGGCCCGCTTCCCGGGTCTGGATGCGTTTTACAACATCCGTTAAGCGCTTCGGCGCGAGTACTGAGCCCCTGTCATGCGCTTACTATACCTTACCCTGATGGTCGCCTGCATTGCCATTCAATACCCGTTGTGGTGGGGGGAAGAGGGTTGGGCGCGCGTGACAGTGCTCAAGCAACAACTGCAGGAGCAGGAAGAAAAGAACAAGGCGCTGCTGGCGCGCAATAACGCCATGGATGCCGAGGTCCACGATCTGAAAACGGGAACGGATGCCCTTGAGGATCGTGCGCGTATTGAAATGCGCATGATCAAGAACGATGAGACCTATGTGCAGATCCTCACGCCAAACGAGCCGCAACCTCAGGTGCCGGTAAGTTATCAGGTACCTGCCGCTCCCGAAGCTAAAAAAACGGCTGATGCCACTGCGGCCACCAAACAGGCTCAGAATAAAGCGCAGGCTGCCAAAAGTGCTCAAAGCTCCGCAAGGGAGCAATCCAAAAACGCGGCCGCCGGCCGTGCGCATGTGAAGTCTGATTCACGCAAACCAGCTCCATCCAAACCAGCAAAACGTACACAGTAAAAAGCCATCTCAATGGCTGGATTGCTGTCCGGCTGTCGACGTACAGTTCAGAATTCATCTATTATTCACACGCGGGATCCTGCGGTAATAACATTTGCGGATCCGATTCCGCTACCAGACCGCTGCTTTGCGTAACAGAATTATTCGCCTGGCTGTGGCCGGCATTGTCCGCAATGTCTGCCGTTTCTGGCATGGCGGACTTCTCTGTCATTCCTGACGCGGCTGTGGTTTCTGTGTTCTCCGCTCCAGTTGCAATTCCTGCTGTGTGAGCCAGTGGTGTGGCAGACGTCTTTGCTGCTGCGTTTTCAATGTGTCCCTGACTTGTTGGTATTGCGATTCTCTCGCGCCTGTATCCTGCATCCGTGATTAGCGGGTTTTGTCGGAGGTAGCGAACGTGCCGGGTTTGTTTCGACATCCATAACACCGGGTGAGAGTGCATTTCAATTGAGATGCCAGTTCGAATGGGAACGACACCCAGCGTGCTCATGAGCGAATCTTTGTCTCCGATAGCACGCATGGCCTTGCGCAATATCCCCTTCATGCCGGGCACAACGGGCTGGTACAGATAAACCAGCTGCAGTTGCAGCGTATTGGCCTCATAGATGGTGCTTCCGGAGAATCGTCCTTGGGGCATGTGCTGATGCTGTTCGAACTGATAGTTGTTGTTGATCGCGGGGTTTCCACTCTCGATCGCTATGGGCAGGTTCTTCTGCATAAAGTCCGCATATTCGGCTGCATTCGGATGCAGGATGTCGATCTCCCAGGCCAGTCTGTCGTTGTCGCGTTCGAAGCGCGTCAGGGTGTCTTCCATCCGGGCGCGAGCAGTCGGGAAGCGACCAGGCGGGGCATACAGAACAGTCAGCCCATCCAGGAATGCATCCTCAATGGCCTGTGGACGGGCATGCCTGACGCTGCCGGCGCGGGCTGCCTGCAGCAGGGCCAGGCCGAGCGCTTCGCGGGTCATGTACCAACGCGAGGCTTCAAATGCTCCCATGCCAGCAAGCAGCAGGGCCAAGGCAACCACCAGAAATTCAATTGCCGCGATCCCACCCTGGCGTTTGGTCAGAGCAGCGGCAATGCGCCACGAGCCGTTGTTCCGGCTGGCATGAGTGCGTGGCCGCGATTTACCCGATAGAAAATACGGCAAGCAGCAGGAAAGAAAAGGGAAGCCGCAGGGAGGTAGAGGAGTTAATCCTCGAGAGAATGTTCTAAGACACCAGGTTCGCAGATGACGGATGAGTTGCATCCCACAAGTTTGCGCATTTCATTGGAAAATGTATATTGTGGAATGCGTCGCTGGATCAAAAGAGCCAGGGGCAGTGAGCTGTACAGCAAAGGTTCTGTCAGGCTGGCTAACTGTTCTCGTACAGTGCACGTGCAGCCGTCAAAATCGCCAAAACGGACGTAGGGAACGCAACGGGAAAGAGGACGAGTCGAAAATCCAAACAGAGCGCAGGAAGGCGACAGAACGGACGGTGTGGGACGAAACAGGAAAAACGGGCGAGCGCCTGGAAAGCCGCGCACTCGCTGGGATCAGCCTGTTGAGCGACTTCAGTGCGCGACGGGTTTTTCCGGATCGGCAGAGCTGCCGCCGTCAATAAACAGGCGGGCACAATCAACGGCATCGAAAGTATATGGTTTGCCGCAGAAGTTGCAGGCAATATCCACTTTTTCGCGCTCACTCAGGATGCTTTCGATTTCGGCCTGTCCCAGCATTTTCAGCATATTGCCTACGCGTTCGCGCGTGCAGGGGCAAAACCAGCGTACGGCCTGAGGTTCAAAGGTGAGCAGCGGCTCTTCCCAGAAAAGCCGTCGAATCACAGTTTCCGGTGTTTCGCTCAGCAATTCCTGCTGAGTAAGCGTTTTTGCCAGAATACTTGCCCGTTCCCAGGATTCCTGATGCGACGCTGCGTCTTCGCTGGTGCCACCATGATCAGGCAGGCGCTGCAACAGCATGCCCGTGGCGCGCCTGCCATCTGCCGCAAGCCAGATATGCGTATCCAGCTGTTCAGATTGCTTCATGTAATGCTCCAGCACCCGGGCGACGGAATCGCCTTCCATGGGAACAATCCCCTGATAGGGTTGCTGGCCTTCCTGCCGGTCTGTCGGGTCCAGGATGACGATAAAACGACCGTTACCATTGCCGTTGAGCAGGGACTGGAAGCTGGCATTGTCGGGAACGACGAATTCCTGGCGCATCTGTACGGTGGCCCGCAGACTGAGATCAGACTGGCATTCAACCACGATCAGCGCCAGCGGCCCGTCGCCCTGCAGCTGCAGCACTAGGGATCCCTCGAATTTGATATTGGAAGCGAGCAGGACTGAGGCGGCGCAAAGCTCACCAAGCAGATTTCGTACAACGTCCGGATAGGATTGATGCGCCAGCCCGGTTTGCCAGGCGTCGGTCAGGTCAACGGTCTGGATGCGGGTACTGCGATCTTCAAGAAGATACTTGTTTAATAGGTCAGTTGTCATTGCGTTGCGGCCTTGGGCCGAATTCATGCCAGGCGCTTGAGACCGTTGCGATAACGGCTTCCCTGCCAGACATAATGAGCAGTGTTTTTATGGATATTGGCAATTTCCTCATCGCTGAGGGTACGGGCGATTTTGCCGATGCCAATCACGAGCGAGCCATCCGGAATGACTTTGCCTTCGGTCACAATGGCGCCTGCGCCAATGATGCAGTTTTTGCCGATGATGGCGTTATTCAGGATGATGGCCTGCATACCAATAAGGGAACCTTCCCCGATGGTACAGCCGTGCAGCATGGCCTGATGGCCTACAGTGACGTTTTTCTCTATGGTCAGGGGCACGCCCTCATCGACGTGCAGAACGCTGCCTTCCTGGACGTTGCTGCCTTCCTTGATGTGAATTTGGGCATTGTCGCCGCGAATGGCTACGTTGGCCCAGACGCTCACGTCTTTTTCAAGCGTGACGTTGCCGATGACCGTGGCGCTTTCGAAAACGAAAGCGGTCGGATCGATGTCGGGCACCAGTTCATCAATCTGATACACAGCCATTTTTGCTCCTCTTGTCAGCTGGCACTGGCCTGGGTGTCACGCCAGACGTAGCCGTCTTTATCAATATGTCCGCGAATGGTGGTGGGAATCCATTCCTGAGGCTCTGCCTGCAACGGATGGATTTGCGCGCCGGACCAGTATTGCAGCGCAATGGCCGGATCCGGATAGTCATTCCTGTCGGTGCGATTGACTGCAATCAGTCCTTTCTGGCCGGTTTTGACCGGATTGCCGGCATCATCAATAACGGCAATGCGGTGGCCGGGATAGACGCGGCCCATACTGCCTGCCCGCGGTGCCCATTTTTCCTGGCTCTCTCCGATGATGTAGCCAAACCCCAGGGGCGCGGCAACCACGTTGATATCCACATTGAAGCGCCGTTTGGCCCACTCGCCCAGTTCCGGGTCGTAGTCGGTATCCAGGCAACTGATACTGCGGATGGCCAGTTCGAATTCTTCCAGAGAATCAGGATAGTCGCGAATGCGTCTCAGATCCTGGCCGGAGGCATGAATATTGGTGATCTGATAATGCTCAAGCAGCGTAAACAGTCGTGGGATGGTCCGGCCAGCCGGGCAGCCCACGATGGATTTGCCAAAATAAAGCGTAGGCAGCAGAGCATTGAGCAGCCCGTTGGGTGTGTTCCAATCGAAGGACGTCCAGAAAATATCGTTGGATTTCGGGAACCAGTTCTGCGAGGCGACAAAGCCGGGCAGTGTGCCGATCAGCGAGCTGTGATCCAGCAGAACACCTCGCAGGGGCTGATTCTCTGCCGGGGACGGATACATCAGGATGGCCGGCGTTGCGGCGCTGACCACATGCGGTGTGAACGTGGAAGGCTGGCGCGCCAGCAGTGTGCGCCAGGAAATGATCCGGTCGTCATCGGTATGGATGCCGATGATCTGCTTGACTGGCGAATGATTGTCTACCGCAGAAATCAGGGCAGTAATTGAGTGTTTGTCGACAATGGCGACCCTGGCCTGGGAATCATGCAATCTTTCTGCGTATTCGGCACTGGTGAGCGATGCGGTAAGGGGTACCACAATGGCACCCACCGTGAGCACCGCCAGTTGCGTAATGGCACTTTCAGCAGAATGCTGTAGGGCGACGGCAATACGGTCCTGCGGCTGTATGCCCATACGGATAAAGCCATTGGCCAGCTTATTGACTTTCTCTGACAGCTGCCCGTAAGTCAGCAGCGTAAGCTGCCCCACCTGGTCTTCAAAGTAGATGGCAACCTGACGGGCTTCATGCGGGCTGGAGGCCCAGCGGTGACAGCAGGCATCTGCTATATTGAATACCGAGGGGACCAGCCATTCAAAAGATTGATAGAGTGACGAGTAATGATCGGTCATAAGGCGGCTAAGGGATTCGGGAGCGCTAAAGAAATAGGGCAGGTTGCGTACAAAAATTTCAGTGTCCTGCCCATGGATTTCTGATTCTATCATTGAATTGTCGTCCGTGATAGATCGACCAG
>JBEBTQ010000166.1:0-7315 GCA_040393685.1 Advenella kashmirensis
CAATTACTTCATCTCGAGAACAAGTGTCTTTAAAACAGTTCACTTATTTGACTTTGAAAAGTGACAAACCTCTTACGTCGTCTGAATTTAAAGGATACATATCAAAAATTCATGGCTTTCTGATCTTTGCGATTGATAAGTCTGTCTCTTTAACCAGCGTGAGAGCAAGGAACGATTCCATCACCGAAGACATGTCCGATGGGAAGTCTAAAGCAAAATCAATTCTAATATATTTTTCCGAGAGTGACTTCGCACCTCCAGAAGTTAATTTATCCAACCGCGACATGTTATTCGACTTTCAGATAGTCAAAGATAATCTGGCAGACGTGCTAAATAGATGGTTAGATTGCTACGAACGGTTTGATGTTGCTCTGCATCTTTTCCTCTCCACCAAATCCGGGGCACACAAGTATTTAGACACAAGATTCTTAGCTTTGATTCAGGCTGTAGAGACCTATCATCGAAGAACCTCCGTCGAAACAAGTATGGAACCCGACTTGTACAAAAGATTGTCAGATTCATTACTAACAGCGTGCCCCACAGAACATAAAGAATGGCTGGAAGGCAGCCTTCGTCATGGCAATGAACCTCATCTCCGTAAGAGGATTAAGTCGGTGATAGATCCGTTCAAACAATATTTTGGCACTAAAGAAAAGCGTGCAAGCTTGATCAGCACTATTGTCACCACAAGGAACTACCTCACACATTACGACAAGTCGCTGAAAGGCGAAGCGGCAACTGGAGAAAAATTGTACCGAATGTATACAAAACTAGAAGCGATTTTTCAGCTCGCACTTCTCAAGGAATTATCTTTTTCAGATGCGCAAATTAAGTTTATTTGTGAGAAAAATTCTGGCCTGAGTAAAAAATTGAAGGCTCATTAACAGCCGTAGCTTTGCAACAAATATCCAAAATGCCTTGCGTCCAAAAGATTCGAATTAATTTTTGGGCATTTGTTTAAATCAGCCCGGCCGGATCCTGCTTAACATCCCAACTGAAAATTATCACCTCTGATCGGTCGGCGCCCTCCCCACCGCCAACGGTGTATTTGATATGAGTCTTCTCAATAACAAAGTCCTTAAAAAGTTCCCGGATATCCGGATGATCGTTCAATGTGACGATGGCCTTGCCTTGCATTTTACGCATGGCCTCGGCCAGCAGCTCGTACTGCTCCCATCCAAAATCGACCCCATACCCCTCAGTCTGCCAGTACGGCGGATCCATAAAGAAAAACGTATGTGCGCGGTCGTACTTCTTTACACACTCCAACCAAGACAAATTTTCGACATAGGCGCTGGCCAACCGCAAATGCGCCATTGAAAGTGTTTCCTCGATCCGCAGCAGGTTCAGGCCTGGGAGCGCCGTGGTAGCGGTGCCGTAGGTCTGGCCCTGGAACTTGCCACCAAATGCGGAATGCTGCAGGTAGTAAAACCTCGCAGCTCGCTGGATGTCCGTCATTGTTTCCGACGGCGTTATCTGCAGCCATTTGAATATCTGGCGGCTTGACAACGCCCACTTGAACTGGCGGACAAACTCTTCCAAATGGTGCTTCACCACCCGGTAGAGGTTGACCAAATCACCGTTTAAATCGTTCAGAACCTCCACCTCGGCTGGCTGCTGGCGCATGAAAAATAAGGCCGCGCCGCCAGCGAAAGGCTCCACGTAGCACTGATGTGGTGGAAAATAAGGCAAGAGCCTTTCAGCCAAACGTCGTTTCCCGCCGATCCAGGGGATTATAGGCATACTACTCATTGGATATCCTTCTTGCGTTGTTACTTTAGAGTCTCATTTTGGCTCGCACTCATTCGAACGAGGAGCGGGGCTGAATGCAGACCTTCTTTTCAGACAAAATCGTTCAAATTTCTCATTTTCACGCACCGCTTGCCTGGTGATTGGGATTGGAGTCGCCTTCAACTCCTCTTTGTCATTCCAGCAAATCGGCTCCGCGATAATGCAATAATCATGGACTTCGGCCACCTTGTTTGTTCCGCACCCAAGGAGCGGCACTGTCAAGCAGCTGATCATCATCACGTTTCGCAACATCATCTTTAACCTCCCAGACCGATATCCGGTCTCCCATTTGTTGTTTCGCAGCTGCTGTCTCTTGTTTTGTCCGTTCCTGCTGCACCCCGGTGGATTTACCCTTGTGATAGATTCCGAACAAACCGATCACAATAGCGGCGGCACCGCCAATCCAGCCCCAGAACGGGCCTAAAAGTGAAATCAGGGCATCCATGCTATACCTCAGCGTAGAAAGGTGGCTGTAGGCCCGCAGTTAACGTTTCGCGCACCTTAGTCGCAGCCTCGTGCTTTGTGATCGTTCCGGATTTGTCAGAATCCAGTCCGGCATTCTGGGTATAGGCCAGCGTACCTTTTCGGAACAGGACATAATCCGGATCCTTGCCCACAGCCGCAGGCCAGAGAATCGCCATGTACAGATCATCCAGCGTCTTGAGTCTGCCTTTGTATGGCTGAAAATACCTCTCCACCCAGTCAAGTTGCTCGACCCCAGACATGGCAGCAAGCGCAGCCGTGGTTGTGCCCATATTCTGTGCGGTGGCAGCCATGAACTGGATCAGGCCGGTGCCGCTACTGCCAGATGCATTACGGGCGTTTGGCATGAATCGGAATTTAGGCCCGGTCTCGAACGCCATGCAGGCCATCAGGTGATCCGGGTTCACGCCCAGCCGGATCGCTATGTCGATGACCTTCAGGCAGAATTCCCGGTTCACGTTGTTGTGGCCCGCCCATGCCAGCCATCTGCTCGGCTCGTTCGGTGAGCTTGCGCTGCTTGATAACCCTTGCGATGATGGAGGCGACGATAAGGCCGAGTCCGAAGTATCTCGCGAACCCCGGCGGGAGAGCAGATTTAAGATCGTCTGGAATAGACGCCCAAATATGGATTGCAACATCAGGAAACCCCTCAAAAAAAATGAGCACCGCAGTGCCCAGGACAGATAATCGGATAGACCACATGCGCCATGCGTCTTTCCAGTTTGAAATTAAAGTGAACATGGTTTTTCCTCTAACACGGATCGCCAAAGACGTCCTTTCCTAAGCATTTCGGCTTTTTAATCCTCCTTGTCGGTACTTGCCTGAATGTGGCAATGGGTTGTTGAGATTTCTTCAATGCTTGTCCAGCCTGCGCTGCTGCGCGAGTCGCCGTACTAGCTGCCCGCTTGGACTGAGTCGCAGCGCTGCCGACCCGGTCCGAAAGTTTGTCGAGCTTCTCGACGCTTTCTGTGGTCTGATTCATCAACAATGGCAATCGCTGTTCGATAATTGCGGTCAAATTTCCAATATGCTTATCTCGATCAGCAAGGGAACGGTTCTTCTCTTCTCTCAACTTCTCTAAATTAGCCCGCTCGATTTTCAGATCATTACGCGCATTTGCGATCTCTTCAGCGTGCTGCTTTGACAGCTGCCACAGATCATAAATGTGGTACCCAATGGCCGCCCCGCCAAATATCAGCCCACCACTTAAAACGAGCGCCAAAACAAATAGTCCTGCCTTAACGTCATCACTTAATTGATCAAACTTCATTTTTTCCCCTTTAACAAATGGATCTCGTCAGTAAGCTGTTTGATTAGCGCCGACTGTTCCGTAATCAGCATGGATTGGTCAGCGATCTTCTCGCTGGCCAGCTGCAACTGATACTTGATTAACTTCATCTCCGACGCCATTTCGGCGTACTCGTCAATGCGTTGCATGGCGGCGCTCAGGGCTTCATGCAGACGGGCGATCTCTTGGCGCTGCTCAATTAGCATGTTGATTTGAGAGTTGCTATTGGTAGAAATCGCTTTAAGACCAGCGGTTACCACAGGAACTGCATATCGCGCAAAGCCTTTCCATAACGCCAACAGCACCGCGAGAGCCGCCGTTATGCTTATCCCCCACCCTCCTATCTCACCGATAGACTTAAAGAACTCATCGTTCACAATTGCTCCATAAAAAAACCCCGATCCAAGCCGGGGCGAATAAGGGTTATTCAGTACTGGTTAAATACTTCTGAAATCTTTATTATGGTCACGCGCGAACTGGCTTCCCTCGGTTCTTGCTCGCGCCGCCCCGCGTTCCCGTACAGGTCGCGGGGCGTTTTAATTTACGATATTTGATTTGACCGTCAGCACACCGAAGAGTAACTTAGGCATGTGCGCATCACCGATTTGCGAGAACCCGATGCGCACCGCCCCGAATGCCTTTCCGGGGCGTTTCTCCATCCGTACATACCCCAGTGCCTGAGATTGTCATATTTCTGTAATATTTGGTTGCGTAGTGTCTTGTTATACGGATAGGTGAACCCGCTACGCCGCCCCGGATCAGTACTCTTCGGGGCGTTTTCATGAGCAAAAATTGACTACCTGTGTGGCACGTGCTACTTTCAATCTGTGCGCACCGCTCGGCACAGGTAGTCCGCGCACCGCCTCTTGCCTTCACGTCATGTCTGCAAGGGGCGTTTTTGTATATAATTACAGCGCAATTGATTGTGCAGCTGTCAGAGGGTGTGCAGCCAATTGCCGCCCCGCAGAGCCCAACTCCGACGGGGCGTTTTTATTGGATGTAGGGTTTATCCCAATATTGACAGCTTGTATATACTAAAACGGCGAAGTACGAAAGCAAATCCTATCTCTCGGGCTGCGCCGCTTCGCCCGGGCCGTGATTTGTCCGGGCGGGGTGTTTCTCCAGACCTACACAGAGGTTGTATAAATATTCATTCGACTGTACATTTAGACCTGCGCATCACTTTTTGATCCTAATCACAAAGCTAGCGCCGCCCCTGTCCAATTCATCCAGGGGCGCTTTCTTTCTTGGCGCCAAATTATCAGGCGAAAGAAGCCGCTTTCGCTGAGCTATTCAGTGACTTCCGTCTCGGACAACGTACCTCCCGCAAAATAAAATCGATCTTGAGGCGAATAGCCGGACGCCCATGGATATTTACTCACGTCCATCGCGGGAACTTTCTGGCTATTCTCGTCTTCCGCCGCTACAAGTTGCTCGTAAATCCATTCTTCAACATCGCCTTCGGGTACGCCCACAATCTGCACCGCCACCTTCAACGAAGGCTGGTAACCGCCCTGCGCGGTACTTTCGTTAAAATGGCTGTTCAGATTCGCCACAACCACACCAGCCGACTTATAGACGGTATAGACTGCCAGAATGTGAAATGACAGGGGAAACCCCTCTTTAGGATGATTGATTGATTTGATGATTGCCATGATCAGTCCTTTTTAAATGTGCTTTTGATTTCAGTCACTTGGTCGAGCCAAGCTACTGTCTCAGGGGGAAATTTAGTGCCGCGTTTTTTCAGATACATAAATCCTTTGTAGATAGCGTCGATTTGGTCTGCCAGCTCGGGATAAGCCTTCTGACGCAAAGGAATGGGATTTTCTTTGTGCTTAATTTTCATAAGTAAACTCGGAATCGAGATATGGGAACGCTACGACCTTAATCTGGTAAGTCCCAGGCTGGTCAAATTCAAGCTCTACCTGTTCGTCGTCACACTGGTACACCTCATTATTGATGTAAATTTCGCTGGGAACCGGCAAGTTTTTTAAGATTGCACCCTCAAGGACAGTCAGCTGCGTTGGGCGTGGAGTAATGGCTTTGTCAGTGACGTAGTGAGTGAAATATCGCCCTTCCCCGATCACTACATTGGGCTTACCAAGGACAGTGTTCTTGAATACTTCAGGAGAAAGTTGCATAAACGAGATAATTTCACCTTTCTCGTTATGTTCAACACAGCATATGAACTCGGGATTTGTCATAATGTTTCCTTATTTGTATTGACAGATAACTGACACGCGAGCTGACACACGAATATCAGAATTGGGAACGTTGCCAGTTATCGTGATATCCGCGCCTGCAGGAAGCCAAAGTTGTCTAGATAATCCGAGAAAAGAAGTTCTATCTTGATTCATCTCTGCGATCGCTGTACCGTTAATCCGCAGCTGTGCAGAGCCTGAAAGGCTTCCAAAAGAATTAGGATATTTACCTTGTTCTGCGTTGTTAATCTGTGCAGTGAAGGCAAAGCTAAAGTGGACCACCGCATTCACTCCAACGGTATTACCGATAGATGCAGCCCATAGAATCTGTCCAGCCGAGCTGGCGCCAACATAGATATTGTCTGCATACCATAGACCTACAGTAGCAACTGAACCGCCCGCAATATTGGCCCTGTTGATGACATTAAGTTCATTGAGCTCCATGTAGCCGTTCTGATCGACGTAGATACCACGATCCTTATTTGGTCCACGGAAGTCAATCTGGGCAATACCAGAACCACCGCCCATCCAGATATGACTAGCCCCCGCAGTAAGATCAATAGCTGTTGTGCCGTTTTCTAACTTCTCGAAGAAAAAGCCAGAATTTGAATCAGTCCAGGATTTACCTTGAGATCGAATACTCCCATACCCGTCTTTCCCGACAATATATGATCCGGCGGCAATCTTATCCGCTGAGAGTTTGCCGATAACTGCATCATTTATGAACACCTGCCCGTCAGACACGACAAATGGTGAAAACAGCTCCGTTCCGGATCCTGACCATACAGCAAACCTGTCTGCCCAGACGTTATAGGACGACTGAAACCCGTTCCCATTGGGGTCGTACTCAATCCCCAAGCCCGTACCAGCGAAAACGCGCTGCCCGTTTGCAAGAATCTGGACTTTTGTCGTGATCGTGGACGAAAGCTTGCCTTCTGTGTCAGCGATAGCCTCTGCGTTTGTTTCCGCCGAAGCAACAGCGGCGTCAGCAGTATTCTGGGCGTCTGACACCGATGCCTGCACCGTCTGCACACTTTGAGCCAGGGAACTGTACTGATCACTCCACGTGGCCACCGCGGAATCAATTGCCGCCGCATTATCATCGACCGAACTTCTAACATTGGTCAACTGATTGGCCATCGACTCATCGGTGCTGGCCAGCGTAGCCAGACTCTGATTGACCGACGATTTATTGGAGTTGAATTCCGCAGTAAGGTCAGTGACGCTTTGAACGACTGCATTTACATCCGTCGCAACTGCAGTGACCTTCTCGTCGATCTGGGCGTTCGCGTAGTTCAGCGCTCCTTCCGTAGAGTACGGCGTCACCACCTGACCAGATTCCAATTTGACCTGGCGAATACCCATCGCTTCGACGTTCTGCCCGCTCTGAATTTTATAAACTCGGGCGCGAACTCTAACTGCACCCGTCGGCGCCTGCGCTGTCACATACGTCGTATTGAACCGCCGTTGCGGATCAAACTGCGTATTTACGTAAGCTCCGGGCGCTTGATGATTCGTTAATGCGACGCCATCAGCGTCCAGAAACTGCATA
>JBEBTQ010000167.1:0-7290 GCA_040393685.1 Advenella kashmirensis
CCATAGCGGGCCAGCCATTCCTGGCACAAATGCAAGCCTTCGAGTAGCAAACGGGATTTGTCCCGCCCCGCGGCCACCTTCATGGCGAGGCGTACCAGCGCATTGTCTTTGGATTGAATCTGTTTCATAAAAAAATATCCCTGCTCAATAGCAGGGATAGTAACGTATTTTCAGGCGCAGACCGCTTGGCGATCTATCGGAAAGTTACACGACATCGGGTGATTTATTGCCCTGAAAGTCTGTCCAGTGACGTTCCTGATAATTGTAGAGTTTGCAGGCACGGATGGTACGGAAATACCAGGACCAGCTGAACATCTGCACCACAATTCGACTAGGCAGCATGTCTTCCAGCGTTTTTTGTGCTTTTTTGAGCTTGTACAAGGGGATGCTCATATCCACGTGATGCGCCGTGTGCTCCATGATATGGTGCATCAGGGCACCGAATTTGAAGCGGAACATCATGTGCACAGTGGTGGATACAAACGGCTGCGCCTTGGCCCAGACTGCACGGTTATCGTGCCATACCACCCGCGTATGCGTATGCTGGATGTAAACCACGAAACCGATCATATAGAACCAGAAAAGCAGCGGAATCAGCCACGCGAACGCTACCAGCATCAGCACTGACTGGCCGGTGGCGTGCGCCGCGAAGATCACGCCGCCCAGCCACAACAGTCCGAAGATGCTTACCAGCAGGCCGTCCCAGAAGAACACCTTACGTTGTGTGCCCATGTATCCTTTGCTCGGAAACATCATGCGATTCCACCAGATCTCGACGATATAGTAGATGCCGGCGCCCAGCGGACCACGGTAAACACGCTCCATGAAGCGACGTACGGGCGACATGGCGTCGTATTCTTCTTTCGTTTTCGGGCACCACACGAAATCCATGCCCTTCAGATTGGTAAATCCGTGGTGAACCACATTATGGCCAACATCCCACAAGCTATACGGGGATACGGCCGGCAGAAAGGCAATCCGACCAATCCATTTGTTGAGCTTGCGATGCGGCGTCAGACTCTGGTGGCAGGCATCATGACCGATAATGAACAGCCGGCCGATCATAAAGCCGGCCACCAGTGCACAAATCAGCTTGAGCCACCAGGCAGAAAGAAAAATGGTGCCGGCCAACAAAGCCAGGAGCAATGTGTAATCTGTGAACAGCAGAACGAACGCGCGAAACGTATTTTGCTGGGATATGGGAATAAGCCAGCTGCGAATGATTTTCCGATGAGGCAGTTCCGCATCGGGCGCGATAGGGGTAAATTTTGTTTCCATCATATCATTTTCATGTCGGGACTACCCCGCAAGCTATTACGCCCACATTGTACTTGCAATATGCTTCAGCAACGTGTCAATTTCATACAATGTTCAAATTAGAATTTCGTCCTTCGGGGAAACCAGCAAACTTCTGACTGGCGCAAAGGAATTGCGGTGAATGGGACACGGCCCGTGGGTCCTGAGCCGGTCAAGATGCAGCGCCGTGCCATAGCCCTTATGCTGGTCGAAGCCATATTCGGGATACATATTGTGCAATTGCACGAGTTGCGCATCCCGGGCCGTTTTGGCAAGTATTGACGCTGCGGAAATGCAGGCGTGTAAGGCATCTCCCCGTACCACGGCGTGACATGGCACGCTCAATCCCTTCGGCACGCAATTGCCATCCACCAATACCAGTTCGGCCTTCTGATCCACACAAAAAACGCCCAGCCCCTCAAAGGCCCGCTTCATGGCCAGCATGGTCGCCTGCAGAATGTTCAGCTGATCTATCTCTGCTACACTGGCATTGGCAATTGACCAGGCCAGTGCCTTTTCGCGGATTCGGAGTGCCAGACTCTCTCGCTTGGCAGGAGACAGGGTTTTTGAATCGGCCAGCCCATTGATACGGCGATCTGGATCGAGGATGACGGCTGCAGCGAAGACGTCGCCCGCCAACGGCCCCCTCCCCGCTTCATCCAGACCAGCAGTCATTCTGGGCATGGGCAAATCGCCAAATAGAAGTCGTTCAGCCGCGCGCCGTCGCAAGAATAGCCTCCGCCGCCAGCGCTGCCGTATCCCGGCTCAGCTCACGATGCAATTGGCGAAATTTCGCCTGTGTCTCATCAATATAATTCGTATCAGTCAGCGCCTTCACACAAGCCCTGGCCAGATTGTCCGGTGTTGCCGCTTCCTGCAGCAATTCGGGCACGGCAAACTCACGCAACAATACGTTAGGCAGTCCTACCCAGGGCAGCGTCGGACCATCCTGACCGGATTTCCATTCCATCAGGCGTCGCATCAGTGGCGTCAGTACATACGAAATGACCATGGGACGCTTGAACAGCGCAGTTTCCAGCGTCGCCGTCCCACTTGCTACCAGCGCAGCATCGCAGGCCTCCATAATGTCCCAGGCAATGGGATGATCGGCGACCCGATTTCGGAAACATTGCAGATTACGCAGCGGATGTTCGGTCAGGATGGCGTTAAACTGCGCCTCGCGCGCTGCGTTGACCAGCGGCACAATAAAGCGCAGTGCCGGATCGTCTTTCTGCAATTGAGCAGCTGCCTGCAGGAACCTGGGAGCCAGCTGTGCAATCTCCGAGGCGCGACTGCCCGGCAGAATGGCCAGAACCCGGCCTTCTGTTTCAATGCCCAATCGCTGGCGCGCGGTTATTTTATCGGGGTTCTCGGGGATCTGCGCGGCCAGCGGATGGCCCACATAAGTGACGGGTATTCCTTCCTTGCGGTAGATTTCCTCTTCAAACGGAAACAATACAAGCATATGGGAAACCGCCTCGCGGATCTTATGGATACGTTCGTAGCGCCAGGCCCAGATGGAGGGACCAACGAAATGGACGGTGGGAATGCCACGCTTGCGCAAATGCGATTCAAGCCGGAGGTTGAAATCGGGCGCATCAACGCCAAGAAAGACATCCGGGCGCTGTTTGAGAACCGAGGTGCGAAAACTCAGGTGGGTATGAATCAGACGGGGAAGATTCTTGAGGGCGTCCACATAACCAAAGACTGACAAATCGTCCATGGGAAACAGAATCCTGGTGCCCTCATGCTCCATTTCAGGCCCGCCAATGCCAGACACTGACAACTGGGGATCGCGCTGGCGAAGTCCGCGTATGACGCGGGAAGCAATCAGGTCCCCGGAGGGCTCTCCCGCCACAACAGACAGGCTAAGACTCATCCCCGACTGACGCCGCGCGATGCCGTTTCAAAGAATGTAATAAAGGGTTCCAGCACACTAGCCGTGTCCGGATGGTCCTGTTGATAGCGCGCAATTTCTTCCGCTGCTTCAGCAGACGTTAGTTTGCGCATGTATATCAATTTATATGCATCCTTGATGGCATGAATCTGCTCTGGCGTGAAGCCACGACGCTTCAGCCCTTCCGTATTGACGCCTGCAGGTCGGTAAGGCTGCCCTGCTCCCAGAATGTAGGGAGGGATATCCTGGCGTATGGCACTCATGCCGCCCGTCATTGAGTGAGCGCCGATGTGGATGTATTGATGCGCAGCAGAGCTGCCGCCCACGATGGCCCAGTCGTCGATATGGATATGTCCGGCCAGCTGCACGGAATTGGCCAGTATTGTGTGATTGCCGATCTGGCAGTCATGAGCAATATGCACATAGGCCATGATCCAGTTGTCATCGCCCAGACGGGTGGTGCCTACATCCTGCACGGTACCGGTATTGATGGTCACAAATTCCCGAATGGTATTGCCATTACCGATTTCCAGCGAGGTTTTTTCGCCGGCATACTTCTTGTCCTGCGGATTTCCACCAATGGAGCAGAAACGGTAGAACACATTGTTCTTGCCAATCCGGGTCAGGCCGTCGATTACGCAATGCTCGCCGACAACGGTTCCTTCATCAATGGAAACGCCACTATGAATAACTGAATACGGGCCTACCGTGACGGAGGGGTGCAATGTTGCACCGTCATGGATAACGGCTGTAGGGTGAATAAGATCGCTCATTGTTCGTCCAGGTCACGAATGGCACACATAATGGCCGCTTCTGCGACCACTGCACCATCTACGGTAGCACGGGCACTGTATTTGCAGATGACTTTGCTGATGCGATCGGCAGAAACCTCAAGCTTGAGCTGATCACCCGGAATCACAGGCTTGCGAAAACGCGCGTTATCGACGCCAACCAGATAGTAGGCTTTGCGCGATATGTCGTGAGTGCAGCCATTCTCGTCCGCAAAGGAAAAGATGGCAGCGGCCTGGGCAAGTGCTTCAATGATCAGCACGCCCGGCATCACGGGACGCCCGGGAAAATGGCCATTGAAAAATGGCTCGTTAACTGTCACGTTCTTGATGGCGACAATGCTTTTACCAGGCACCATTTCCAGGACTCTGTCTACAAGCAGCATCGGATAGCGATGGGGAAGCCGCGCCATAATGCTTTGAATGTCAACTTGCATGAGTAATCCTGTAATAATAAGAAAGTGTTATACGTATTGGGATAAACCAGATTTTAGACAATTTCATCAGCAAATAGCGAACAGCCCTGTCCCAGGACAGATATTAGGCCTTTTCCAGATCGCGAATTCGCCGACGTAACTGTGCAAGCTGAGACAAAACTGCGGCATTTTTCTGCCAGACAGAATGCTCAGCCAGAGGAAATACGGCTGTGTAGCGCCCCGGTTTGGTCAGGTCGGACATCACGCCCGAAGCGCCTGAAATATGCACATCATCGGCCAGCGTAATGTGGCCCGCAAGCATGGCAGCGCCTGCCAGGGTGCAGCGTTTACCAATAACCGTGGAACCGGCGACACCGACGCAGCCAGCCATGGCGGTATGGTCACCGATCTGCACGTTGTGGCCGATCATAATCAGATTGTCCAGCTTGACGCCGTTGCCAACAATGGTGTCATCCAGGGCGCCACGATCAATGGTCGTGTTTGCGCCGATTTCAACGTCGTTCCCAACAACCACGCCACCAAACTGTACGATTTTGGACCAGGCGCCCGCCTCGTGGGTAGCGTCGGGCGCAAAGCCGAAACCATCTGCACCCAGCACAGCTCCACTATGAATAATGCAGCGTTCTCCAATCCGGACGTCATCATAGAACGTGACCCGCGCATGCAGTAGGCTGTCTGCACCGACATGACAGTTACGACCCAGAATGCATCCCGGACCGATAGTCACGCCATCTGCAATATAAGCGTTTTCTTCAATGACGGCATGCGCACCAATGGAAACGTTATTCCCCAGATGCACAGATTCGTGAATGACAGCCGTAGGATGGATTGAGCGAGGAATGCCGGCGCGGCGCTGCTTTTCAAACCATTGACTCAGGCGCGCATAGAGCAGATAAGGGTTCTCGCAACAAACCACCATAAATGGCGTCTGCTCCGGGAGATGTTCCAGTGCTCTAGCGGGCAACAGAACCGCCGCTGCTTTGGTAGACGAGAGTTGTCCGAAGAACTTCGGATTGGAAAGAAAGCTTAGGGACTGGTCAGACGCATTGCCCAGGGAAGCAATGCCGGAGATCTCCGGCATGGGTCTGCCCTGCGGGTTGTGAATTTCCCATTCCAGCCCCTGCGTATCGGCGGCCGCAAGCAGGCGATCCAGCGTTACCGTGTGAACAGTGTCCGGAGCCTGCTTCATGATTACTTGCCGCTATCGAGCGCTTTAATAACGGTATCGGTAATATCAATGCGTGGGCTGACAGTTACCGCGTCCTGCACGATCAGGTCGTAATTCTGTTTTTCGGCAATACTTTTGATTGCTGCATTGGCTTTTTCCACAATGCCGGAAAACGCCTCATTACGACGACGGTTGAAGTCTTCCTGGAATTCGCGACGTTTGCGTTGCAGATCGGTATCAAGGTCGGACAATTCGCGCTGAGCCTTGGTGCGGTCAGCATCGGACATCACAGGCGCGTTTTTGTCAAAGCTTTCGTATTTGCTGCGCAGGGTGCCGGCCAGTTTCTGAAGATCGGTGTCACGCTTCTTGAACTCATTTTCGATTTTGGCCTGCGCATCTTTGGCAGGTGCCGAATCGCGGAGGATTTTTTCTGTGTTGACGAAGCCGATTTTAATGTTGCTGACAGGCGCGCTCTGAGAAGCCGACGCGGTGCTGCCTGACGTCGTGGATTTCTTGTCTGCGGCTTTGCCTGCGGTTTGCGCAAATGCAACAGAAGATGCAGAAACGCCGAGCACAGAAGCCACAAGCAACTGGGCAATTGTGCGTTTATTGAACTTCGTGTTTGCCAAGCTAAAACTCATATACATTAACCTTCAGAGAAAAAATTGATTATAGCGTTAAAAAGCGGCCGCTGGCATCTGCATTCCCGCGTCACGCGGGTGCAGATATGTTACAGCAGAATACGCAAGACAAAAATCAGAACGATGTACCGATCTGGAACTGGAATTTCTGTTTGTTATCACCCGGTTTCGGACGAATCGGATGCGCGTAGGAAATTTCCAGCGGGCCCAGCGGAGACTGCCAGGACAGACCGACACCAGTCGAATACCGCCATCCGCAAGGATCTTCAACCAGACCACCTTCATTATCGTTACCGGTAGTGCATGTTGCCTTGCCAGACGTACCCACCTTACCAGCATCGGCAAAAACAAACCAGCGCAATGTGCGATCGTTATGCGTACCAGGGAAAGGAAGATATAACTGTACGTTACCAACGACGCGTGTCGAACCGCCCAGATAATCGCCACTCACTACGTCGCGTGGGCCCAGAGAGGCACCTTCATAGCCGCGGACAGAACCGATACCCCCGGCGTAGATGTTTTTGATGACGGGAAATGGCTTGTCACTGGACAACGAACGACCGTAGTCTGCACTCAGATTGAACGCCAGTGTGTAATCTTTACCCAGGGGCAGATAATACTGTTGCTGGCCGCTGAGCATATAGTATTTCAGATCGCCCACGCCAAGTGTACCGGAAACCGAACTCAGATAACCACGAGTAGGAGCCAGTGCGTTGTCACGCGTATCTTTGCGCCATCCCAGATTGAGCAGAAGCGTATTGGTTGACCTGCCGTAATCTTCAACGAAATCGCGGTATGCCTGTGGAATCAGGTAACCGGAATCGGTACTTGGAAGCTTGATGTTACTGTTTTCGAAGGTCGCACCCATGATGATGCGATCGTTTTCGGAAATGGGCACACCAAAGTTCATACCCAGACCAATGGTACGGGTACGGTAGGAGTCTTCGTCCTGCTCAACGTTGTAATTCAGCGGACGTTCTGTCCGGTAATAGAGCGATGTGGTACGACTGATACCACTGGTTGTCCAGTATGGATCGGTGTGAGTCAGGCTGATATTACGATA
>JBEBTQ010000168.1:0-7260 GCA_040393685.1 Advenella kashmirensis
ATATCTTCCGCAAGGAGGCAGCGTGAGTCTGCCCGTCATTGGCATCGCAGGTGCCAGCGGATCTGTTGGTGCCGGTGCGCTGACATGCCTTGTCCGGGAACAGGGTCGTTATGAGCTGCGGGCCGCCTATCACACGCATCCGCCTGGTGATGCCGACGAACACAAGAGCGTACGCTGGCACCAATTGAACGTCTATGACGAAGCCTCACTCGCACAATTTTGCAGTGGCTGCTCTGTGGTTCTGAACACCGCCGGGCCCTCCTCATTGATTGGCGATCGCGTCGCGCGCGCGGCCGACCATGCTGGCGCCGACTATGTGGATGCCTTTGGCGGCCGACTGCTGGCGGATCAGTTGCAGGCTAATCCGCTGTCTATGTCACGACGCGTGATTCATTCTGCCGGGATTTATCCCGGACTATCGGAATTACTGCCGCGATGGCTGGCCAGAACACAATTTGACAGCGTGTATGACTTGCACGGGTGGTCCGGTGGAAGGGAGGCCTGCTCTGCCTCCGCCGCCATCGACGTGCTGGCAAGCACACACCAGGGCTTTGGTCGTGCCGGCGCGATATGGAAAAACGGTAGTCGTATCACAAATGCAATAGCCGCATATACGCAGGCCGACTTGCCCGGCTTCGCGGGAAGCGTGTCTGTGCAACCCTTGCTCAGCGAGGAACTGGAGTTGCTGGGGCGCGAGCTGGGATTGCGCGACTTACAGTGGGGCAACGTCATGGCCAGTACGCGTGCACTTGAAGTGATTGCGCGCTGGGGAACCCGGCTGGGGGTACAGACCAGCGCCGTGGACGCCCAGGATTATCTGCAATTGCAACAGCAGGCCGTTGATGACCTGGTCGATACGGCCAGAATGGACCTGGTCGGACACACGCCCTTCTACAGGCTGCTCCTGGAAATGGAAGGGACGCAAGCGGGCACGCACAAACGAATACGTGCCATTCTCAAGGCAAATGACAGTTATCGCGTGAGCGGTGCAGTGGCTGCGAACGCAGCCTCCCGACTTGTCACTGACCCACCGCCCCAAGGGGTTTATCGCGCCGATACGGTACTCGATTGGAACCAAATACTGCGAACCCTGCAGGATAATCGTTGCATGGACGACTTTACGATCGCCACCCTTACCGCGCCCTGCAGTGGCAGCATGAACCCATTTGAAGAGGGGGTGCTATGACGCAGACGACCAGCCCGATGCGCGTAGTCGTTTGTGGCGCGACCTTTGGACAAACCTATCTGAGCGCCATTGCGAGTTTGCCTGATGAATTCCAGCTGACAGGCATTCTGGCCCGCGGAAGCGCGTTTGCCCGGCAATGTGCACAGCGCTACCAGGTCCCCCTTTACACATCGGTCGATGAACTGCCCGATGACATCCAGGCAGCCTGTGTTGTGGTGCGATCATCCATTCTGGGTGGGGCCGGCACAAGGCTGGCCAAAGAACTGCTGACGCGCGGCATCCATGTCCTGCAGGAGCAGCCGGTACACCACGATGACATCGGCCAGTTGCTGCTCGCTGCGAAACAAAACCAGTGTCAGTACCAGGTCAACGGTTTCTATCCTGATATTCCCAATGTCGCCCGCTACATTGATGCAGCCCGAAGCCTGCTTACGCAACGCCAGCCGCTGTACATCGATGCTGCCTGCAGTGTGCATGTACTGTATCCCCTGATCGACATACTCGGAAAGGTGCTGGGTCGGTTGCGCCCCTGGACATTCACGCGACAACGAGCAGACTCAGATGACCCGATGCCGCTGACCTGCGTGACCGGGCGCCTTGCGGGGCTCCCGCTGACACTGCGCATTCAGAACCAGTTCGACCCTGCCGATCCAGACAACCACCTGCATCTGTTCCATCAGATTTCGCTGGGCACACAGGGTGGTACATTGACGCTGCTCGACAGCCACGGACAGATCATGTGGCAACCGCGCATGCTGATGCAACGCCGCGACGACGGGATACTCGATATGTCCGCGACACAACCATCGCTGGGATTGCCAGCCAGCACTATCGTCGGCACCACTGAGGCTGCGTCCTACAATGACATTCTTGCTCGAATCTGGCCGCAGGCTGCGGCGAGGGCTCTATTGCGATTTCATCAGGCCATCCGGGAATGTCGGCAGAACACCGCATTGAATCAATATTTACTGAGCGCTGCGAAAGCCTGGACTGATCTGGGCACTGAACTGGGTGCACCGCAAGAAATTGCTCCCCAGAACACGCAACCGCTGGCTATGGAACATATCGCACCGCTGGTGCAACAACGCGAGAGCAAACCATCGTGATCATTTCCCGACAATCCACACAATCTCCCTGGTTCCGCGTTTTCCGACCTCGTCCCCAGGCAACCGCCAGACTCGCCTGCCTGCCGCATGCCGGCGGGGCTGCCAGTTTTTTCAGCGACTGGAGCCTCCATCTGCCCGACGCTATCGAACTGGTTACCATACAGTACCCCGGTCGCCAGGAGCGCCTTGGCGAACCGATGATCGGCCGAATGTCGGACCTCATCGCTGCACTTGTCCATGTCATGCCGATCATTCTGGATCGTCCGTATGTGCTTTTCGGTCATAGTATGGGAGCAGCTGTCGCTCACGAACTTTGTCTCGCGCTGGCGCAAAAACAAATGCAATTGCCTGAACGACTGATCGTATCTGCAAGGGAAGCACCCCAGCACAACCAGGCAGGAACACTGCATTCTGCGTCCGACCCCGTCTTTTGTGAAAGACTGCTGGCATTGGGAATCACGCCACCGCAACTGCTGCAATCCGAAGAATGGCGCCAACTGATGCTGCCCGTCATCCGGAATGACTACCAGCTCATTGAAACCTACCTGCCATCGTCCCTGAACGCAACGTTGCCGATACCTCTCAGTGCCTTTGCCGGAAACAAGGACTCGGAACTGACCATTGAGCAGGCCGCAGACTGGTCGTCAATGACATCCGGATCCTTTCAGTTGCGTGTGTTTGAGGGCGGCCATTTTTATCTTTGCGACCATCGCGCCGCAGTCATTGCGGAGGCGATTCAGTCGCTGCGTTCACTTGCGCCACTGAATTCCTGCAGAACTGCAGACTGGCCGTCGACACCCTGAGCGCAAGATTTTTATCGACAACGCTTATTTCGCTGATCCCTGGGAGACGGCAGGCTCAGCCATGGCCTCAGCAAAAAAATCAATAAAGCTGCGCACCTTGGCTGTCTGATACTGGCGACTGATATAACTGGCATAAATATCCAGTGGCGGGCTTTCATAATCAGGCAACAGCTCCACAAGGCGCCCCTGTCTGATATCGTCTTCTACCGTCCATTCGGGCAGCATGGCTACGCCCATTCCGGCGCAGACAAGTTTGCGGCTGAGTGTGGTATCGCTCACCTTCATGAGACTCTGCGGACGAATAGTCACCTGCCCTTCAGGTCCTCGCAGCTCATAATCATTGCGATCGCGATAATTTGGCATGACAGCACCATAGTGGTCAAGCTCTGTCACGCTGTCGGGCCAGCCCGCCCGGTCCAGATAAGCCGGGCTGGAAACCAGGACCAGTCGGACCTGCCCGATTCTGCGAACAATCAGTTGCGGCTCGGGATCGTGCGTCACTCGTATGGCGAGATCCATGCCGGTTTCGGCAAGCTCAACCTTGCTGTTGGTCAAATACATGTCCAGCACCACGCCGGGGTAATGAGCCTGATACGCCACCAGCAAATTGGCAATACGGTCACTTGCGAACCATACCGGCACCGTGACACGCAGCGTCCCTTTGGGTTCAGCAGCGCCTTCGTCTACCGCCGCCTCTGCCTGATCCAGAATATCCATGGCATAAATACACTTGTCATAGTACTGCTGCCCCGCCTCTGTCAGGCTCAGCCTGCGACTGGTACGATGCAGCAGCCGCGCACCCAGATGCTGCTCCAGATGCATGACGTGTTTGCTTGCCATCGGGCTGGACAGACCAAGATTGCGTGCCGCTGCGACAAAACTGCCCACGCGGACCACTTCACAGAACACTTTGATACTCAGCAAGGTATCCACTTATCACTCCCGAAGACGAAAATACGAGCATTTCGATCGAATCTGACGTAATTTCGTCGCAAATACGCCGCAGCGATCATTTCCTATCAGGAAACGTACCATCAATAATATCAGTATTTATTTCTCGAAAGAATACGATTAAACTGATTTACACATTATCCGATGCGATGCTGATGCCTCACGTGATCGTTCAATTGTGATTTTTTGCAATTCCCTATACAGTCATATCAGGCATCCGCCGTATCGGTACTTTTCTGATCATTTAAGGATTACTCATGAAAACTGACCACCTTGTCCCGTACGCCCTGGCACTGCTTCGTATCGTTTCGGGTTACACCCTGATGCTGCACGGAACCGCCAAGTATTTCCACGCACCGCATATTGAAATGTTCGACCAGTTGCAGGCATTCTCCATGCCGGGTATCGCAGGCATGATTGAACTGGTTGCCGGTATTCTGCTGATTCTTGGCCTGTTCACACGCCCCGCAGCGTTCATCGCCTCTGGCATGACCGCCGTTGCCTATTTTTATGCGCACGCGCCACAGGGAAATGCCCTTTTTCCGCTGATGAATGGCGGCGAAACTGTTGTACTGTACAGCTTCATTTTCCTGTTCATCGCCGCTGCAGGTCCGGGCGCATTCAGTATCGATAATCGCCGCAAGCTGTAGAACTGCACCAATCATCCGCAACAGGCCTGCGCCTGTTGCACACACTCCTGCAGCCGGCAACCAGTCCGGAATAACCGTCGATAAGTCTGCAGGAGAAAGCGCTACACACTGTTTCTCCTTTTCCAGCCATGACGCCCCAGGTATGGGCGCGGCGGATCGTGGCCGGCGCAAACCCCTTTGCATTCGTGAAAGTCCTTTGCAACAGGGCACATTGCGAGCCGGTCAAACTTAATTTGAGAGGTCATTATGAAAATGCCAGTCTATTTTATTTCGCACGGCGGGGGCCCATGGCCCTGGATTGACGAATGGCGTCCCATGTATGAGACGCTCAACAAATCGCTTGAACATTTACCAGCCGAACTGCCGGCTGTCCCCAAGGCTGTTCTGATGGTTTCTGCCCATTGGGTCACCAGCGAAATCACGGTCGGCTCCGGGGCACAACCCGACATGCTTTATGACTACTATGGTTTCCCGGAACACACGTATTCAATAAAGTACCCTGCGCCAGGCGATCCTGCGCTGGCTGCGCGCGTGCAATCGCTGCTGCAGGCGGGCAATGTGCCGGTCAGAGAAGATGCACAGCGAGGTTTTGATCATGGGGCCTTCGTACCCATGGCTGTCTCCTTTCCCAAGGCTGACATTCCCATGGTGCAACTCTCCATTCGCAAGGATTACGATCCGCAATTTCACCTACAATTGGGCAGCGTGCTGGCTCCCCTGCGCGATGAAGGTGTGCTGATCATTGGCAGCGGCCTGAGCTACCATAATCTGCGACTTCTGGATCAGCGCGGCGCTCAGCCTTCCGCCGAGTTCGATGCCTGGCTGCAGCAGACCATTATGCAAAGCAAACCGGATGAGCGAGCAAGCCGCCTCGCGCATTGGGAAGACGCACCGTCAGCCCGACTGGCGCACGCGCAGGAAGACCACCTGATTCCGCTCATGGTTGCGGTTGGTGCTGCCGGTCAGGATCCGGCCAACCTGTCATACCACGAACAGCATGCCTTCGGATCCATTACCGCGTCCAGTTTTCGCTTTGGCTGAACGGCCGGAATGACTTGCCAAATGTGAGCCCGATCTACACAATACAGCTTTGAGTAAAAAGCTTCTGCATCATGACACCGCGGCAACAAGGCCTGGCATGCGCCCATATCGCTGCCGTATTTTTTGGACTGACTGGCGTACTGGGGCACGTCATAGACGCCGTCCCAATGACCATTACGTTTGGCCGGGCGTTGTTCGCGGTGCTTGCCCTGCTCGTGGTTTCACTGATCCTGAAGACATCGCTGCTGCGCGGGATCAGTCGACGCCATGTTGTCTCCCTGCTCTGCTCCGGACTTTCTCTGACCATTCACTGGGTCACCTTTTTCATGGCAGTCAAGACAGGGGGCATTGCCATTGCCACCCTGGGCTTTGCCAGCTTCCCCGCGTTTATCACACTGCTTGAACGCGTGGTCCTGAAAGATCAGGTCAGGCTGCTGGACTGGATCCTGGCAATCATGGTGATTGCAGGCCTGATTCTGGTGACACCCGCGATTGACCTGAGCAATGACGGCACGATAGGTCTGTTCTGGGGAGTTGTGTCGGCCATCACGTTTGCCACGCTCGCGCTGATCAATCGAACCCTGAACGGGCTGAATGCCGTTCAGGTCGCCTTCTGGCAAAACCTGGTTGTTCTTTTGTTATGTCTGCCACTGGGTATTAGCGGTATGGCATTGCTTTCAGGATCCAGCCTGCTGTGGCTGATTGTGCTGGGCGTGGTCTGCACTGCGCTGTCGCATTTTCTCTTCGTACAAAGTCTGCGCAATATCACAGCCCGCAGCGCGGGTCTCATTATTGCGCTCGAGCCGGTGTATGCCATTGCATTTGCCATGATTTTCTTCAACGAACAGCCCACGCTGCGCATGGCTATCGGCGCGGTCCTGATCATTGCCGCAGCAGTGTGGCCCCGCAAGCAGACCGGTCACGCGTCGGCCTGACGATTACATTTGTCGCATACCGTCGCCCGGCGCTACAATGACCCACATTGTGCCAACAAAAAAGGATCTCCTGTGCTTCGCGTTACTTCTCTCAATGTCAACGGTTTGCGCTCTGCATTTCGCAAGGGGCTGGCTCCCTGGCTGGAAAAACATAATGCAGATGTGATTTGTCTGCAGGAAATCAAGATTCAGGATGCTGACCTGATCGACGAGCTGCGTCATCCCCTGAATTACACGGGCTATTTCTGCCACGCAGAGAAAAAAGGATACAGCGGCGTTGGCCTTTATCTTCGCCACAATGCGCAGGTCAACGCGGGCATGAGCTGTGATGAATTTGATCGTGAAGGCCGGATTCTGCGTGCCGATTTCAAGGATCTGACCATCATCAGCGCCTACCTGCCCTCAGGCTCCAGTGGCGAAGAACGCCAGGCTGCCAAGTTTCGCTTCCTGGATCACTTTGGTCCCTGGGTTGATGCCATGATGGAAGACTATCGTAAAACCGGCCATAACTACATCATCTGTGGCGACTGGAATATTGCCCACAAGGAAATTGACCTGAAGAACTGGAAAGGCAATCTCAAGAATTCG
>JBEBTQ010000169.1:0-7242 GCA_040393685.1 Advenella kashmirensis
AAACCGGGAGCTTGTTATGGCCTATGCGCCAGCAGAACACGAACGCGAAGTATTGTATTCATTGGTGTCGCGTCGACGCAGCGTGCGCCAGTTTACCGACGCGGCAATTGACGCGCAGGCACTCATGCGTATCCTTGTCTGCGCACAGGGGATCAGCGGTGGCGATGGCAAGCGGGGCGCACCGTCGGCCCATGCCTTGTATCCCTTAGGCTTGAGCGTTATTGTGCGGCGTGTACAGGGCTTGCAGCCTGGTACCTACAGGTTTGACCCACTGCAGGCAAGTCTTGATCGGGTGGCGCCCGGTCCGGCCTCTGGCTGTTTGCTGACGGCTTCTCTGGCCGATGATACTTGGCTGGAGACGGCGCCTGTTGTGATTGTTATTAGTGCCGACCATGATTTGGCATTACGCCATTTTGCTGATCAGCAGCCGGACGGATTGCGTGGTGCCCGCTATGTTGATGTAGAGACCGGTGCCGTGGCACAGAATCTTTATCTGGCGGCGCTGGTCGAAGAGCTGGGTGGTGTGCTGGTGATGGGGGTAGATGATGAGGCGCTTGCCAGGCAGCTTACCGTGCCTGCCGCAAATAAGCCGGTAGCGCTTTTTTGTCTGGGGCCGGGTCAGAGGCCTTAAGCCCCGCATCAAAGTGCAGCGGCCGGAGAAATCATCTTCTCCCGGGCCGGAACGATCCTGGCGCTGGCGTTACATTCCAGGTGCTGCGGGCTGGTACAGCTTTGTCACATAACGCATAAAATGCGTCAGATCGGGCGTGGTGCGTTGCGGTACCTTGGCCAGATCGTCCCAGCGGCGCAGGCGCAGTGCGTCCTCGGCGTAAGGGCGTTGCTGAAATTGTTCAACCTGTGCCTGGCTGAACGGGCCGCCCTGCAATCCCAGGCTGTGAACCGATGCGGGCGATAGGGTAGAGAAGTAGCCTGGATCAATGGCACACAGGCAGCGTTTGGCGTCAACGTGCATTTTGACCGGCTCAATAACTGAGTCCGGAAATCCGGATGCCAGAAACGGTACAGCAGCCAATTGATGCCGATGGTCTATATCAGGAAATGCATTATCACGTTCCTGGTTGCGTGCTTCCAGGATATGTCCCAGATCGTGTAGCAGGGCAGCCGCAATCAGTGACTCAGGGGCGTTATCAGCTTCGGCAAGACAGGCGGCCTGCAGGGCGTGTTCCAGTTGCGTGACCGCTTCGCCATCATACAAAGAGGCGCCGTAGCGCTCGTACAGTGATTGAATGTCTTCAGGAGTAAGTGGCATGGCGATTCCCGTTTTTGGGTGAAAGCCAGTCAGCATAGTCGTTAAAAATGACAGAGGCTTGACCATGCAGTGTGAAGGTAGCGGAAATCGCGGCTGTCATGCCGCTGGTGCAACGACATGACATAACCCGCTCATTGCCTTAATGCCTTAATGTGATACGCTGCCGGAAAAACGTTAATTTGCGCCGGCCAGATATAAATAGGTGTATACAGAATTCATGGTGATAAGCACCAGGTTTAGGTTGCGCTGATTTTACCTTCTACCAGTGCAGTAAACCCGGGCGCATCGCCATAGTATCGTTCATGCCCCAGTTTTTCGAGTACATCGTCCTTTTGAATCACAAAGGCGGGAAAGCCCTGTGCGCCGGCGTAATGCATCAGCGTAAGCGTGTCATCCAGATGCCCCTGGATATCGCCGTTCAGCTTTTCCTGATACGTTTTGATGAATACATCGCGGTCAAGCTGCAGTGACTGCGCCAGATCGGCCAGTACGTCTGCCTGAACGATGGCACGGCCTTCGCGGTAGTGAGCATATTGGATGGCCTGCAACATGGCCGGCTCACTGCCCGCAGAAATGGCGCCTGCCGCAAGAATGGCGGCAATGGGTGGCAGAGAGTCATACACCGTATCGTCGCGCTCCAGCAATCCATCCAGATAGGCCTGGCCGAAGTGCTGGCCGGTCATGCTGGCGATACGGGCGTCGGCCTGGCGGATCATGGCCCGTTTGCTTTGTGGCAGGGTCATGCGCTGGAACAGCCCGCCGGCATGCATTTCAAATGCAATCTGCTTGCATGCAGGAGAGGCAAGCAATTGCTCTAGCAGCGGCTCGGCGGCATAACACCAGCCGCAAAGGGGATCATAGATATAGTGCAGTGTAATTTTCATGACGAGACCCTATGAGTTTGTAGCAAATCGCTAAGCAGATCGAAATCAACACAAATGAGCCATTTGGCACTAGACTAGGCATATGGTCCCTGCGCCAGGCAAATATGGCAGATGCTGCGTGAATGATTGTATTGCATTCGCAGCCGGGGTTTATGAGGTTTGGCAATCGAATATCATCACGGAGAGCGGGATGGACACCATCCAGAATCAATACGAAGTTGTTTATCACTCGGACGAAACCACCCGGTTACGCGAGGATCTGGCGCTGGCCTTGCGGGCAGCAGCCTATCATGAACTTTCTGAGGGAGTCTGTAATCATTTCAGCGCTGAAGTGCCCGCCTGTGCTGATTGGTTTCTGCTGAATCCGCGCGGCTTCCAGTGGTCAGAGATACAGGCTGAGGATATTGTCATGGTGGATGCCAATGGCATTAAGTTATGGGGCAAGCATGAGATTGAACCCACTGCCTTGTTTATTCATGCTGCCGTTCACCGGATTGCGCGGAAAAAATGCGTGCTGCATACGCATATGCCTTATGCGACAGCGCTGACGCTGACTGAGAATGGCGGGCTGGATCCGCTGCTATCGCAAAATGCGATGCGGTACTACAACCGCATTGCCATTGATCGTACCTATAACGGTCTGGCGCTGGATCATGCAGAAGGTGAGCGTATTGCACATGCCATGAACGGTGCAGACGTGGCGTTCCTGACCAATCATGGACCCATTGTTTGCGGTGAAAGCGTCGCCTACGCATACGATGACCTGTATTACCTGGAGCGCGCAGCGCGGGTAGAAGTGCTGGCGCATTCATCGGGCCTGCCCTTAAAGCCGGTGGATGAAGAAAAGGCAGCGCTGGCTGCCGAACAGATTCAGCAGGAACGGCTGCAGTCTACCTTATTCTTTGAGTCGCTGCGGCGTCTGTTTATTTCGTGATTCGCCTGCCCAGCCAGCTGTTGACCAGTTCTGCGATGGCCTGATTGTTGTCATCCATCATCATGACATGTGAATTACCCCGGATGCCGGCTTCGGGTAAGGACAGCACCGTTGTGCCTTGCGTACGACTGCAGAAACTTAGAATTTTTTCCCTGAGCAGCAACCATCGACTGTCGGTATCCATGTTGTCGCCCAGCACCATCAGCGTGGGGGTCTGGTAGCCGGCAAGCCCGTTGTCGGGGATGCCGGCAGGTTCGATGGCCACCAGCGTCCGAACTCTTGCGGGATGCCTTGCGGCAAGTTGCAGGGCGAGTGGCCCGGCCTGAGAATGACAGATAATGCTGACGGCGCCCAACCGGTTCAGCAGTGCTTCAAAGGCAGACAGGATGGCTTCGTTGGTATGGGTCCAGCGCGGGACCATTTGTTTGGCAAACTGGTCAAAGGCGTGCAGCGGGAAGCGTGTATTCGGGTAGGCTGTTCGTCTTGTCGGATCACGATCGTAACTGTCTGCACGGTCGCCGATACGAAACCGGCTGTAGATGTCATTAACAGTCTGACATACCGGTTCCTCAGGCCAGATTTGCGGCCAGGGAGCAAATCCCGAGCGGCCACGTTCTACGCTATCGCACACATACACATCCCAGCCCTGGCGAATGAAATAATTTACCCAGCCTTCGCGCCCGTCCGGCGTGGTTTCCCACGCTGCGCCGGTCATGCCGCCGCCATGCCAGAACACAAGCGGGCCCTTGCCATTGGGGTGTTCAGCAAGAAAGTACTGTACGTACATGTGTTCAATTGAATAGGTACCATTCAGATTGATCTTTACTGGTTCACCGCCGGCGCTCATGACCCGTTCATATTCGGGCTGATCATGCAGCTGCACGCTACGCCCGCCAATATGAAACGAGCCCATATCTCTCAGGCCGATTGCAGCTTTTTTTGTTACTTCGTTCATCCAGATCTCATTGTCATGCGCGCCGGCCTCGTACATCAGGTGCCGGCGCGTCTACTTGGCCGTAATATTGTTTTCTTTGATCAGCGTCGCAATCTTGCTGGTTTCCGATGTGATGAAGTCGGATAGTGCCTGCGAGGTGCCGCCAGCGATATCCACGCCCAGGTCGGTAAATTTTTTCTGGATTTCAGGATCCTTGAATGCGGCGTTGAAGGCGGCATTCAGTTTGTCGATGTTCTCAGGTGGTGTCCCCGCAGGTGCCAGCAGTCCGAACCACGGAGTAATCAGCATTTCCGGATAGCCCGCTTCGGCAAACGTGGGTACATCGGGGATGGCCGCTGAGCGCTCCTTGCTGGCTACGGCAAGCGCATTCAAACGACCTGCCTTGATACTTGCAAGAGAGGCGGGCAGGTTGTCGAAGTACATGTCAACCTGGCCTCCCAGCAGATCACCGGCCACCTGACCAGCGCCTTTATAGGGGATGTGCGCGATCTCAATGCCGGCTTCACGCTTGAGCATTTCAATGCCAATATGGGCGGAACCGCCGATGCCGGACGAAGCCGCATTAATCTTGCCGGGATGTGCCTTGGCGTAACTGACGAAATCCTGCACGGTTTTTGCCGGAATTTTTTTCGGATTGGTCACCAGTACGCTGGGGACGGTGCCAACCATCACAACGGGTGCAAATTGAGTCTCAATGTTATACGGTGCCGGTTTATACAGAGATGGTGCCACCGCGCAGCCATAGGCGCACATCACTAAGGTGTAACCGTCATTCTTTGAGCGGGCTGCTGCCTGCATACCGATGGAGCCGCCGGCACCTGCCTTATTCTCCACGACGATAGGCTGTTTAAGCTGAGCCGAAGCCTTCTCGCCCATGATGCGGGCAAGAATATCCGGCGTGCCCCCTGCGGGGAAGGGCACGATGATGGTGATCGTGCGGGCAGGAAAAGACTCGGCTTTGGCCTGATTGACGCCAAGCGTCAGGGCAACAAGTGAGGTTGCAATTGTGATGATATGTCTACTTGTAATGTGTCTCATGGCTTGTTCCATTGTGATCGTTGAAATCGAACAGCGGGTGCCCCTGTAGCGGGGCTCTTGTGGTGAACGGGTTTGTGACGCTCTGCCCAGGGGAAGATGCGGCGGGCAGCGTTCCTTGCGTATTGCCTGAAAGTATTCTAACAACCCCGGTATTATTTATATAATGATTTATTATCATGATTTGCATATCAAAAATGATATGGATCCTTCCCCATCACATCTGAAAAATCCGTTCCCGGCTTTGCGTCGCCTGAATTTGAGTCTTTTGCTTACCTTCGATTCACTGATGCAAACATTGAGCGTGACCGAAACCGCGCTGCGGCTTCACAAGAGTCAGCCCGCAATCAGCCGGGAACTGGCTCGCCTGCGTCTGCTGCTGGATGATCCGCTGTTTGTGGTCGTAAAAAAGCGGCTGGTGCCGACCGAGCGTGCGACGGATTTGTATCATGCCTCGCATCGGGCGCTGACCGCACTGGAAATGGCCGCAGGCGCGGGGCAGCCATTTATCCCGGCAGCGCTGAGTGGCGTGATCAGTATTGGCGCTGCTGCTCATATTGAATTGTTGCTGGCTGCGCCTTTGACCCTTGCGCTTCAGCAGGCCGCGCCGGGTCTCACGGTTCGTTTTCAGCCGGTGCATGGCGATTTTGTACCGGACGATCTGGATTCAGAGAAGATGGATCTGGCGATAGGACTGTTCCAGACGCCGGGTGCTCGATTTCGGCACAAAATGCTGTTTGAGGACGAACGGGTTTGCGTGGTCTCGTCAGCGCATCCGCTGGCCCGGCGGGATGAGCTGACCTTGGCGGACCTGGCGCAGGTTAAATGGCTTGCGTTTTCGCATATGTATGGCAGACAGACAAATTTCACCCGGGCACTGGATGATATTGACTGTGATATGCCGTTTACTGCGTATGTGTCGAACTTTGGGCTGGCACCGCATTTTCTTCTGGAAACAGATTATGCGACCACCATGCCAAAGCGCATTGCCCGCAAGTATCAGCAATATTACGAGCTGACGCAAATTCGCCTGCCCGAAGTACTCAGGCAGGCGAATATGGTGATGGTGTGGAGCGAAAAAAACGAGTATTCGCAACTGAACCGATGGCTGCGTGATACGACGGATCACATCATTGCAGGGTTGCCTGATACGTGATCGTCGCAAGTGGCGGGCAGAGCTAACTTACTGGGCGCAGGCCACCGGCATAAGTGGTGCTTTTTCCCGGCGGATAGCGATGACGGCAATCAGCAGGCTGGCGATGGGCATTAATGCTGCAGCATAAGGGATCCATGGCAGTCCGCCTTCCTGGGCAATGACCAGGCCACCCGCCCAGGCCCCCAGCGCATTACCCAGGTTAAAGGCGGCAATATTCAGACTGGATACCAGGCTTTGGTCAGCATTGGTTATTTTGCTCAAGACCCACATTTGCAGTGGTGCTACGGTACTGAACGCTGCGACACCGAACAGCCCGACTGCTATCACTGCAGTGATCTGCGACTGGAACGCCCATGGCATCAGCAGGAGCACGACAGACAGCGCGAGCAGGCTCAGTATTACCGTTGTTTTGAGATATTTGTCCGCCAGTTTGCCTCCCAGCAGATTGCCAATGACCAGTCCGACGCCGAAGACAACCAGAATAGGCGAGAGCGCTGTTTTGTCAAAGCCGCTGATTTGCGTAAGCAAGGGGGCGATATAGGTGAACACGGCAAACACACCTGCAAATCCGAACACGGTTGTCATCAGACCCGCGATGACGCTGCCGCTGGCCAGGCTGCGTACGCTTGCGCGCCAGTCCTGAACGGCCCCCTGTGCGCGGGTGTTGGCAGGAACATAATGACGAATCACAAAAAACGACAGAACACCGATAAGCGTGACGGCCCAGAACGTGGCGCGCCATCCATACATCTGGCCCAGAAAGGTGCCGAAGGGGACGCCCAGAATATTGGCCGCGGTCAGTCCGGTAAACATCACTGCAATGGCTGAAGCCTGTTTGTCTTTGGCGACCAGTCGGGTGGCGACCACAGAGCCGACGCCAAAGAATGTGCCGTGTGCGAACGAGGTGAGTACCCGGGCAAACAACAGGAACCAGTAGTTAGGAGCGAGGGCACAGGCTGCGTTGCCCAGGGTGAAAATCACCATCAGCACCAGCAAAGTGGTTTTATG
>JBEBTQ010000170.1:0-7166 GCA_040393685.1 Advenella kashmirensis
TGTCGCCATCGGTGGCGCCCAGGCTGTCGGCGCACTTGCTTATGGCACGCAGACCATTGCCGCCGTGGACAAAATTGTTGGCCCGGGCAATGCCTACGTGGCTGCGGCCAAGCGCCGGGTGTTTGGCACTGTCGGTATTGATATGGTGGCCGGCCCCAGCGAAATCCTCATCATCTGCGATGGCACGACGCCAGCCGACTGGATCGCCATGGACCTGTTTTCGCAGGCGGAACATGATGAACTGGCTCAGGCGATACTGCTCTGTCCCGATGCCGCTTTCCTGGAAAGCGTGCAGGAGGCCATTGAGCGCCTGCTGCCCACCATGCCGCGCGAAACCATACTCAGAAAAAGCCTGGGCAATCGTGGTGCGCTGATTCTGGTGCGCGACCTGGACGAAGCCGTTGAGATCGCCAATGACATCGCTCCCGAGCACCTGGAGATTTCCACGGAAAATGCGGCTGAACTGGCTGGAAAAATCCGTCACGCGGGCGCCATTTTCCTTGGTCGTTATTCATCCGAAGCGCTGGGCGACTATTGCGCGGGGCCCAATCACGTACTGCCCACGGCCCGCACTGCACGTTTTTCTTCGCCACTGGGCGTCTACGATTTTCAGAAACGCAGCAGTATTATTCAGGTGTCTGATGCCGGAGCGATTACACTAGGGGCGATTGCCGCCGAACTAGCCGATGGCGAAGGCCTTCCGGCGCATGCTCAAAGCGCGCGTTACCGCCTGTCTTCCACTACCTGACCACAAGCTATGCGAACCGCTGACATTACCCGAAATACGAATGAAACCCGCATTACGGTTTCCCTGAACCTGGACGGTACGGGAAAGCAGTCCATTGATACCGGCGTGCCTTTTCTGGATCATATGATTGACCAGATCGCTCGGCATGGCCTGATAGACCTGGACGTCAAATGTGACGGCGATGTGCATATCGACGATCATCACTCTGTGGAGGATGTCGGCATTGCGCTGGGTCAGGCGGTGGCAAAGGCCGTGGGCGACAAAAAAGGCATTACCCGCTATGGTCACTCGTATGTGCCTCTGGATGAGGCGTTGTCACGCGTGGTGATCGATTTTTCCGGTCGTCCGGGCCTGGAATACCATATTCCCTTCACCCGTTCGCATGTTGGTCGCTTTGATGTGGACCTGACCCGTGAATTCTTCCAGGGATTTGTCAATCACGCCCTGGTCACGCTGCATATCGACAATCTGCGCGGTTCCAACTCGCATCACCAGGCCGAAACCGTATTCAAGGCTTTTGGACGCGCACTGCGCATGGCGCTGACACCCGATCCACGCAGCGAAGGCGTCATTCCTTCGACCAAAGGCGTGCTTTAATGGCTGGACCGTCCTCATGAGCAGCAAAATCGCGATTGTCGATTACGGAATGGGGAATCTGCACTCGGTTGCACGAGCCCTGCGCCATGCCGCCCCGCAGGCAGACGTTTATCTGGCCTCGGACGTGGCCGCACTGGAAAAGGCCGACCGCATTGTATTTCCCGGACAGGGTGCGATGCCCGATTGCATGCGCAATCTGGAGCGATCCGGCCTGAAGGACGCGGTAATTCGTGCTGCCGGCAGCAAGCCGCTGCTGGGGGTCTGCGTGGGAGAGCAAATGCTCATGCAGCACAGCGAAGAAGGCGATGTTCCCTGCCTGGGCATTTTTCCAGGCAAAGTACGCAAATTTGAGGGCCCGGCATTTGCCGTGAACCTGCAGGAACAGGCCGAAACCTCAACCGCGGTAGTTCAGCACGATGCGCAGCCGCTGAAAGTGCCGCATATGGGCTGGAGCCGCGTGCAGCAGACAGTGTCTCATCCTGTATGGGAAGGCATTCCGGATAATACCTATTTTTATTTTGTACATAGTTACTACGTGGAACCTGCCGATGACGCGCTTTCCGCTGGTAAAACCCTGTACGGTGTGAATTTTACCTGTGCAGTGGCACAGGATAATATTTTTGCAGTACAGTTTCATCCCGAGAAAAGCGCCGACTACGGCTTGCGTCTTTACCGGAATTTTGTACACTGGGATATATGACCACCGGGTCGTGGCAGTTTGGTGAATCGTGAAGCCATCGCGTGCTCATGGTTTTAATTTTATTTTTATTTTGATGATCTGATTAGTTATGCTGCTCATACCAGCCATTGATTTGAAAGACGGACGCTGTGTACGCCTGCGCCAGGGAGACCTGCAGGATGCCACCATTTTTTCCGAAGATCCCGTTACCGTAGCGGAACAGTGGTATGACCAGGGCGCCAGGCGCCTGCATCTGGTTGACCTTAACGGTGCCGTTGCCGGGAAGCCCAAAAACGAAGACGTAATCAAGGCCATTGTGCGCGCCGTGGGTGAAGACATCCCCGTGCAGATTGGCGGCGGCATTCGCGATCTGGATACCATCGAACGCTATCTGGATTTTGGTATCGAATACATCATTATCGGTACGGCGGCGGTCAAGGATCCCGGCTTTTTGCAGGATGCCTGCAGCGCCTTCCCCGGCAATATCATCGTGGGTCTGGACGCCAAGGATGGCAAGGTCGCCACCGATGGCTGGAGCAAACTCACCAAACATGATGTGCTTGATCTGGGCCGCAAGTTTGAAGACTACGGCGTGGAATCCATCATCTATACCGATATTGGTCGCGATGGCATGCTGACAGGAGTTAACATCGAAGCCACCGTGCGGCTTGCCCAGCACGTGCGAATTCCGGTGATAGCCTCTGGTGGCGTGACCGACCTCAAGGATATCGAGGCCTTGTGCGCCGTTGAGCAGGAAGGCGTCGAAGGCGTCATCCTGGGTCGCAGCATTTACGAAGGCACGCTGGATTTCCAGTCGGCTCAGGATCTCGCTGACGAGCTTAACGGGGATGACGAGGAGTGACGCAAGCCACTGCGCCCGGCCATAGCCTGACAACACGCGTCATACCCTGCCTGGATGTGACTGCGGGGCGCGTGGTCAAAGGCGTCAACTTCGTACAGTTGCGTGACGCCGGTGATCCTGTTGAAATCGCCCGCCGCTACAATGAACAAGGGGCAGATGAGCTCACGTTCCTGGACATTACGGCGACCAGCGATGGCAAGGATCTGACCCTGTCGATGATTGAACAGGTCGCCTCTGAAGTGTTCATTCCGCTGACAGTGGGTGGGGGCGTGCGCGCCTTGCCCGATGTACAACGGCTGCTGAATGCGGGTGCCGACAAGGTGTCCATCAACAGTGCGGCGGTCAATGAACCGGAGCTGGTGCGTGCCTGTGCAGATTACTATGGCTCTCAGTGCATTGTGGTGGCGGTGGATGCGCGACGCGTGTCTGCCCCGGGTGAACCACTACGCTGGGAAGTCTTTACCCACGGCGGGCGCAAGCCTACCGGCATTGACGCGGTGGCCTGGGCTGTCCGAATGGCGCGTTACGGCGCCGGTGAGCTGCTGATTACCAGCATGGATCAGGACGGCACCCAGTCGGGCTTTGATCTGCAGCTGACGCGAACCATTTCTGATGCCGTTGCCGTACCGGTCATCGCATCGGGTGGCGTCGGCAATCTTCAGCATTTGTGCGATGGGGTCAATGAGGGCAGGGCCAGCGCGGTGCTGGCTGCCAGTATTTTCCACTACGGCGATTACAGTATTGCGCAGGCCAAGGCATATATGGCTGAACAGGGCATACAGGTCAGGAACACACCATGAACTGGATAGACGAAGTCAGATTTGATGCAGACGGGCTGATCCCGGCCATTGCGCAGGATGAGGATAGCCATCGCATTCTGATGGTGGCATGGATGAATCGTGAGTCCCTGCAGGAAACGGCAGACACCGGCAGGGCGGTCTACTGGTCACGCTCCCGCCAGAAACTCTGGCGCAAGGGCGAGGAATCCGGCAATACCCAGCAGGTCAGCTCCCTTCGGCTCGATTGTGATGGTGACGTGATTCTGTTGACCGTCAGGCAGCAGGGTGGGGTCGCCTGCCACACCGGTAGAGAAAGCTGCTTTTTTCGCGAACTCACGGGACAGCCAAAGGACGAGACGCGCGAGTGGAAAGTCACCGATCCCGTGCTGAAAGACCCGGAGACCATGTACAAATGACACAAACCTCGTCTTCAGATGCCACTGCTACCATTCTGAGCCGGCTGGCCGATGTGCTCGAATCGCGCACGCCGCAGGCCGGCGGCGATCCGCAATCGTCCTATACAGCGAAACTGCTGGCTCGCGGGCCGGATGCCTTTCTAAAAAAAATTGGCGAAGAGGCCACCGAACTGGTCATGGCAGCCAAGGATGGACAGGCTGACAGAATCGTGTCGGAAACCGCCGATCTCTGGTTTCACTGCCTGGTGACACTTACGCATTATGGCCTGCGGCCCGAGGCGGTGCTGGAAGAACTGGCGCGCCGCGAGGGCCTGTCGGGTCTGCAGGAAAAAGCCGCACGCAGTCAGAAGGATTGACAAGTCATGAAGGCGATTTTGTAACATCGGCTCTTCATGATATTTCCCTATTGAATCGTTCATTAATTGGTATAGTATGCGTATTCACGCAATCTGTTTTCAGGAGTAAAACATGGGCAGTCTGAGTATCTGGCACTGGTTGATCGTACTGGTCATTGTTGCCCTCATTTTTGGTACCAAGAAATTGCGCAACGTCGGCGAAGATCTGGGTGGTGCAGTCAAAGGTTTCAAAAAAGGCGTCAAAGAGGCCAACGACGAAGCCGATGCCACGCGCGCACAGGATCCGCTCAATCGCAAGGTGTCTGACACACCTGCGCCAACCCGTCCTGACACGGCCGTTCGTCCCGATTCTGACGCCATTGACGTACAGGCTCGCGAAAAATCCGAGTAAGCGCGACGAACCGGCGGGCGGCATACATACTTTATGCCAGCCCGGCCGTTCTACTTGAAAAGTTGCAAGCATGTTTGGTTTGAGTTTCGGTGAGCTGTTCATTATTGGTGTCGTTGGACTGATTGTTATCGGTCCCGAGCGCCTGCCCACGGTTGCCCGTACGCTGGGCCACCTGGTAGGTCGCGCACAGCGCTATGTCAGTGATGTCAAAAGTGATATCCAGCGCGAAATGGATATCCAGGAAATCGCAAAAATCCGCGAGGAAATGCAGTCGGCCGTCAGCGATGTCAAATCATCGGTGGAAGATACCGCCAGCGCCCTACGCAACCCGGTAAATGCACTTCGTGATGACCTGCTCAAAACCGGAGATTCGCTGCGGGACAGCGTAACAGGACGGAATGACGCTGCGGACGAAACAGCGGCGAATCAATCCGCTGTTAAAGAGCCATCCGATAGTGAACCTCCCGTTAACGAATCACCTGTTAAAGGGTCAACGGTTAACGAATCATCTGTTGATGAGCCACAGGTGGCGGACGAGATCGCCATGGACAAGAGCCATGCACAGGATGTGGTGAGTGCACCCCGATCCGCTGATAAACCTGCAACGCTTGCCAAGACTGACACCCCGCAAAACAACGAAATCCGCTCCGACAATGTCACCCGGACAGATAGCGAAACTCTGAGTAATAAGCCGGACACCGCGGCGCCGGACACACCAGCTGTTACCCGATCCGATACGCATTCCTGATGGCCAATTCCATTCTTCCCCCCGATGATTCGCAGGAAAGTCTGCCAGAAGACAGCTTTTTCTCTCATCTGATTGAGCTGCGCTCGCGCCTGATCAAGGCGCTGCTGGCGGTCATCGCGATTTTTGCGATTCTGTGTATTTACCCCGGTACCGGTGCCGTCTACGATTTCGTTGCGCGGCCAATGATTGAATCTCTGCCTGCAGGCAACCGCATGATTGCCACGGGTGTTATCACGCCGTTTCTGGTGCCGCTAAAGGTCACGCTGCTGCTGGCCTTCATGATCGGACTGCCCTACGTGCTGTATCAGGCCTGGGCCTTTATTGCACCGGGTCTGTATCGTCATGAAAAACAGCTGGCCATGCCACTGGTGATCTCCAGCACCTTGCTGTTTTTCTTCGGCATGGCGTTCTGCTATTACGTGGTTTTCCATACCATCTTTCATTTCATCGCCATGGTCTCGCCCGAGTCCATCAATTTCGCACCGGACATCGAAGCCTATCTGGGTTTTGTGATGACCATGTTCCTGGCTTTTGGTGTGACCTTCGAGGTGCCCATTGTTGTGGTTGTCCTGGTCAGTACCGGCGTGATTGCGGTGGACAAGCTCAAGGCCATGCGTGGTTATGTGATCGTTGGGGCGTTCGTGGTGGCTGCCATCGTGACGCCGCCCGACGTCATGTCCCAGCTTCTGCTGGCCATTCCTTTGTGCCTGCTGTTCGAGCTTGGCCTGTTCGCTGCAAAATTTGTCAAAGTCAAAAAGCTGCAGCGCGAGGAAGAACAGGAATAGGCCGATAAGTAAGGCCGCAAAAGGCAGATCGTTAAGGCAGGTAGAAGAGGGGCGATCGAAAAAGGCGGCTTGAAAAGACAGATCAAAAAGACAGATCAAAAAGGCCGATCAAAAGGACCGATCAAAAGGACCGATCAAAAGGACCGATCAAAAAAGGCCAGGCGCGGCGAAAAAATCACTGGGCGCGACCGCGTAGGCCCGATTTCTCACAGCCGGCAGAGGCTTTTGATTATTGCCACTTTCCTTAATGGTCGGCGACATCCAATGTCTCGATAATCCAGCTCTGCCAGTCTTTCAATTACAGTTGAAATCAGTTCGTCGTGGTCACTTGCGGACGTTTGCCCAGGGTCACGATAAAATCATGTCGCTTGCCACCGCGCAGCACATTGAAGGTGACTTTTGATTGAGGAGCAAACTCGGCGATCTTGTTGAGCAAATGATCGGTACCGGAGATATCTTCGCCGTTCACTGAAAGCAGAATGTCACCCACCAGCAAACCCGCCTGTCCGGCAGGGCCGTTGGAAGCCAGCGTGGCAATGATGACGCCATTGGTGTTTTTCAGGTTGAAGGCCTTGGCCAGATCGGTCGTAATATCCTGAGGTTCAATACCCAGCCAGCCGCGCGACACACTGCCAGTTGTGATAATTTCATTCATGATACGCATGGCAGTATCGGCCGGCGTCGCAAACCCGATGCCTAGCGAGCCGCCATCGGCAGATTCGGTGTAGATCGCCGTGTTGATACCAATCAGATCGCCACGTGTATTGATGAGTGCACCGCCCGAGTTTCCGGGATTGATGGCTGC
>JBEBTQ010000171.1:0-7086 GCA_040393685.1 Advenella kashmirensis
TTTGCCTGGGCGAACTGGATCCAGCGATAAGCTGTTGTAACCAGGATCCTGGGTGATGAAAAATTTCACCCATTGATCCCAGAAGCCCGCATGGTAAGGCACGCTCTGACTGCCTGCAGGGTTCGGTGGCATAGGATACGTCGGCGCAACGGATCCCAGATTCAGATAGTTGATGGTGGCCTGTAGTTTGTTGTCGCCTGCGGGACGGCCAAGGTCTGTGCCCCAGGCGTTGAATCCGGCATGTCGCACTTCACCACTGCCAATCGCCGGGTGAAAAACAATATCCGAATTGAATATCTTCATGGCCCGGATTTGCGCGTCGGACAGACACTGGTTACCCGTGTCGCGCCCTCCTTCACACCGTAGCGGACGGCCGTCTACTGTCGCGGTAGCAGGATCAAAGATGCGATTGCACTCTCGCTGGTTGCTGACAATACCATCTTCCGCGCCGTCCAGTCGATCACATGTCTGCAGGCCTGCCTTGAGCAGCACGGCTCTTTTCTCCAAGTTAGGATAGGCACCCGGTGCAGCCAGTGCGCGGGTAATGCGTCCAAACTGCAGATCCAGCGATGCGGCCGCAAAGGCCGGGTACAGAGCAATCACGCCATTGAAATCCTCTGGCCATTTCTGCACGACGGCAAGCGCTTCCCGGCCACCAGTGGAGCCGCCGGCGAAGTATTTCACCTGTGATGGTTTGCCATAATAGCGGGCGATCAGGTTCTGCGAGGTGTCGTGGGTTTTCTTGAGCGCTTCATAGGCAAAGTTACGCAGCGCTTCTGCATTCAAGGCGAATTTACCGGGCTTGTTTGGATCAGCGGAGAGCTGATGGCCCGAGTCGCTGCCATAGGTGGCGTAACCAATACCGATGGGATCAGGCCTGTCTGTGGGGCCGGCAGGAAGAAGGTCTGTGGTTTTAGCGGGAATGCCGTTATAGCCACCTCCGCCAATCATCAGCGATTTGCCGTTCCAGTTGGCCGGCAAATTCAGTTGAAATTTGATGGCAGGAGCCTGAGGGTCTACAGGTGCAATATCCCCCTGTACCTTGCAATAACCCTCGTGGGTTTTAGGCGCTTTGGTAACAGGAGCAACAAACTCGGTCGCGGTGATGGTTGCACCACGAGTGGGCAGACCAATGGCCGTTGCAGGTACGATCGCGCCGTTAAGATCACTGCAGGCGCGAACCGCATTGTCCGGGGACTGATGAGGTCCGCTGGCACAGCCGGCCAGAATAGTGGTAAAACCGGCAGCAACCAGCACGGTGCGAAGCCCTTGTGACATGACAGGCATGACCCCTCCCTTTATTGCATTTGTATTTGACGTTTTTTCAGATACTAAATGCTTTTCGGGAAAATGGGAAGGCTTGGTACATGCCTGCCATCTGCCACTTTCATCGGCCACTTTATCTTTCGATCTGTTCCTTCCACTCTCGGTTCAGTTTAGGGCGTGTTTTATTGATTGCGTCCCAGTCCATGACCACGACGTGTTTCATGTATTTCTCAAAATCACCCAGCAACTCCTTGTGCTCGGTTTTGGCGGCCACATTTTTGTTGGACGGGTACTGACCAAATTTGAGCGCGCCTTCCTGGGCTTCTACCGACAGGAGATACGCGGCCAGTTTCTGCGAGAGTTCAGGTTCGCTGTTGTTGGCAATCACGCATTCTGCCACGGCCAGAAGTACTGAGCCTTCTTTTGGATCGGCATATTCAACCGGCAGCTTTTTCTCTTTCATCGAATAGATCGCTGTTGGCGTGAGCGGAAAGAGTGCGGCTTCGCCGGTCTGCGTCATTTCTGAAATTTTTGCAGAGCTGGGCACGTAGGCAACGACGTTTTTCGCGACGCTATCCTTGAACTTGGTCAGCGCATCTTCGTAATTGCTGTCGTCTCCACCGTCAATCCGGTTGAGCATCATAAAGGCATGCAGGCCATAGGTGCTGCTTGCCACAGACTGGAAGACGACTTTGCCTTTATATTTTGGATCGGCAAGATCTTTCCAGGAGGTGGGTGGTGCCCAGTTATTGTCCTTGAATATCTTGGTGTTGTATGCCAGACCCGTCATGGTTGTGACCACACCTGCCGCCATGTTTTTGCCGATCAGCGTTTCGGGATACAGTTCGGACAAGGCTTTGTCATCTTTGATGGGTTCGCACAAGCCCATTTTTGTTGCGCGATTCATGATGCCATCGTCCAGAAACATGACATGCATTTGTGGTTTGTCTTTGAATGCCTGTGCCTTGGCCAGGACGTCTGTCGACGTACCGGGTACAACCACAATTTTGACGTTATTGGCTTTTTCAAAGGCAGGGAAAACATGCTCTTCAAAGCCCCGCTGCATATCGCCGCCATTCATGCCGAGGTAAAGCGTTTTTGTTTCCGCACTTGCGTTGATGCCCGTCAGCATTCCGGCCACAGCCAGCATGCATGCCATTACCAGGGGCTTTTTCTTTGTTGATACTGATTTCATCTGTGTTCCTTTTGCCGGCAGTCTATATAGGTGTTCACAGCTTGCCGGAATCAGCTGTAAACCTGTCAATTCGAAATGCCTCAATGGGTACGCGGCTGCTGCCGGTAGTCACCAGTTGCGCCAGTACCTCGCCAGAAGCCAGTCCAACCTGAAAACCCGCGCCGCTGTAGCCAAACCCGTGAAACAGGCCCGGTGTTGTAAGGCTAGGTCCCAGATAGGGATTCAGATCGGGCGTTGCGCCTTCCACGCCACTCCAGAAACGGATGACATTTGCATTTGCAATACCGGGTATGAGTGCAGACAGCCGTTTCAGCAACAAAGTGATGCTCTGGTGCGAAGGTCGGGCAAATCCAACTTTTACAGAGTGCGCACGTCCGCCCCCAAAAACAATATTGCCGCGCTCGACCTGTCGCGCATACACGCCACCACCCTGCACACCCACAACAGCATTCATGGCCGGCGGCAGCGGTTCTGTCACGCCCATTTGCGGATAGATTTCCGTAAGCGCCACATTTTCATCAAACGTGGCCGCAATTCTGCCGGACCAGGCACCCGCCGTGTTCAGCAGATAGGTCGACTGAATTCGATCGCCGTCTGCGGTTTCAGTCTGAAAATGGCGTCCGTCATACTGGCTTTTCACCACACGGCATCGTTCTTTCAGCGTGGCGCCGGCCTGCGTTGCTGCCCAGGCCAGCGCGGGCGAGACCAGCCGAGGATTGGCATGACCGTCTTCCGGACACAGCGACGCACCAGCAATGTCCTGCGTCACCCATGGATACCGGTTGCGTACCTCGCCAGAATCCAGTAACTGCAGATTCAAACCATAGTCGGTGCCGCAGTTGGCGATAGCACTGTTATACGTTTGCAATTGCACCAGGTCGGGTTCGGTCAGTGCCAGTTTCAAATGACCACTGCGTATGTACTCGCCGTCAATACCAATCAGTTCGGTGAGTTTGCTCCAAAGGTGATGCGAGCGCGCGGCCAGCGGCAACTGAGTCAATGGACGACCCTGACGCCGAACGCCGCCGAAATTGACGCCACTGGCTTTTGTCCCGCTCTGCCCCGCTTCGCATATCAATACGCTCAGCCCTTCGCGCGCCAGGAAGAAAGCTGCACTGGCGCCAACAATGCCCGCCCCCACAATGAGCACATCGGTGTTCAGCACCTGCATGCCGGCTCTCCGATTGGGATGGGCTTGATGGGTGGCTGATTCCGAAGTCGCTCCACAGCAGACAGGGGAATATGTTGTTCATGGGCCAGTAACTGCGCAGCACCTGCCCCACACATGCGCCCCTGACAACGCCCCATGCCCACACGCGACAAGGCTTTGATCCGATTAAGACTGCCATGGACATCATTCTTCAGCATGTTGCGAATATCACGAACGCGAATTTCTTCACAACGACATAGCAGCAATGAATCGTCTGCCGTATCCAGCCAATGCATTGGCGGTGCGAACATGGTGTCAATCAAACGGCGTGTACGCCGAGCGCTTTCAAGACGCTTCGCTGTTCGTTGCGAATGCTGAATGTCATAAGTCATATTCAGATCCTGCAGCAGACTGTAGGCACATTGGCGCCCGGTGAGCTCGGCCACGTCTGCCCCTCCGATACGCATACCGTCACCAGCCAGATACACATTTGCTCTGGCACTTCGGCCACCTAGATCCACTTGCGGCAGCCAGGCCTGATCCTGTTCATCGAAGACGAAATCGCACTCGAGCAGCGCGGCCAGCTGATTCTCGGAACGTAGTCCAAACCCGCAAGCCACCGCGTCGCAAGGCAACGTCCGAGACGCATCATCGGCCGACGCACCAGCCTTTTGCCAGCGTATGCCCTGTACCTTGTTCTCTCCATGCACCCGTAAAGACGCGACATCATGTTCAACACGAACGCCATGCGCGCGCAGCCAGGCCATGTAATACATACCCTTGCTCATGAGCACCGCATCCGCTGCAAACGCCCGCAATCCCGTCACGACATTGGGGAAGGGATTGGTGTCCAGGACAGCAGCCACGTTTGCCCCCGCCTTGCGATACTGATAGGCCAGCAGATACAGCAGCGGTCCTGTACCAGCCATCACAACTGTGTTGCCGATGGCGCAGCCCTGATATTTAAGCGCAATCTGCGCGCCACCCAGTGTATAGACGCCGGGCAGCGTCCAGCCTTCAAACGGCAATACCCGATCCGTTGCACCGGTAGCCAGAATCACTTGAGCATAGGCGATGGCGTCGTGCTTTCCATTGCAAGTGACATAAAGATGATGTTCATCCGCATCCCAGACCAGCGTTTCGGATCGGTAGTCAATGCGTCCCGAGGCAATCAGTTCCCTGGCTGTCCGATGCAGCGATGTCGCCTTGTGGTGTTCAAACCCATAAAGCTGGCGCGCATTTCGTTTAAAGCCTTCGGGTTGCTGTCGATAAATCTGCCCGCCGGGCTTGGGTGCTTCGTCAATCACGATCGGCTTTAACCCGGCCTTGACCAGCACTTCCGCTGCACGAATGCCTGCGGGCCCTGCCCCGACAATCACTGTTGAGCCGGCACTCATCAGCTGCGCTCCGCTATGACAAACCGCATATCGTCGCGCAGCAGCGTTGAGCAGGCGCGGATGCGTGTGCCATCTTCCTGCGTCACGACGCAGTCCTGGCAGGCTCCCATCAGGCAGAAACCCGCCCGGGGCATGCCACTGAACTCTGACAATCGCAAGTAGGCATTCAAGGTCAATAGCGCGGTCATGACGGTGTCGCCACGGCTTGCATGACATTCAGTTCCGTTCACATAGAATCGGCAGGATGGGCGATCCTGATCCACCAGGCGAACAAATTGCCCGCTCATCAGCGCCCCTGCTTCTGCATAATGACACCTGCCCTGACCATTGCGACTGTCATTGCTATTGTTTTCCGATAAGAATCTTGTCCAGGCCGTAAACGCGGTCCAGCACAAACATGGTGATGGCAGTAAGTAGAATGATTAGCGCCGAGACCGCCGACAGCATGGGGTTGATGGACTCGGTCGCGTACATATACATTTTGACCGGCAGCGTAATGGTGGTGGGGGACGTCAGGAACACTGACATGGTCAGTTCGTCAAAGCTGTTGATAAAGGCAAGAATCCAGCCGCCAAAGATGCCGGGAAGAATCAGCGGGAATGTGATGCGACGAAAGACCGTCCAGCGCCCCGCCCCCAGCGATTCGGCAGCATGTTCGATGCTTTTGTCGAAACCCACCAGAGAGCCCAGCACCAGCCGTATGACATATGGGGTCACGATCACCACATGACCCAGGATCAGCCACAGCAGACTGCCGCGTACACCCAGCATGGCAAAGAGGCGCAACAGTGCGACACCCATGACCAGGCTTGGAATCATCAATGGCGAGAGAAACAGACCATTGATCACATGCCGAAAGCGAAACTGTCCGCGCGCAATAGCAAATGCAGCAGGCAGCGCCAGGGCTGCGCTGATAGAGGCGCTGGCAAAGGCGACCCAGAGACTGGTCTGAAAGGCCGACACAAATCCCGATTCATTGAAAACCGCACGGAACCAGCGCAAGGAGAAGCTGGTGGTGGGAATGGAGAGCACATCCTGCGGCGTGAAGGCGACCAGGCAGACGATCACCAGAGGGGCAAGAATGAAGATGGTTACCAGGGCGTTAAAGAGCCAGGAGAGAGGTCCGTTTTTCATGCTTTACCCCAGGCTGCGCCGGTAGGAGCGCTCAAGAATCTGGTTATAGGACATCATGATAATCAGGTTCATGATAAGCAGCAGGATGGCCAGTGCGGCACCCATTGGCCAGTTCAGATCAACCATAAATTGTTCATAAATGCTGTTGGACACCATGCGTGAGCGTCCGCCACCCAGCAGCACAGGTATGGCAAACGCACTGGTTGACAGCCCAAAAACAATCAAGCTGCCAGACAGAATGCCCGGCGTGGCCTGCGGCAATATGACGCGACGAATGGTCTGCCACTTGCTCGCATTGAGCGAATACGCGGCCTTAATGGTCTGCGGATCAATTTTGTTGAGCGAGGTCCAGACCGGAATAATCATGAAGGGCAGCATGACGTGCACCAAACCAATCACAACCGCAGATGACGTGTAAAGCAGCGAGCCCAGCCCCATCGCCTGCGTGAGCTTGCCCACAGGTGACATGGGATTAAGCAGCATGCTCCAGCCAAATGCGCGCACCACAAGTGAAATTAGCAGAGGTGAAAGGATGACCAGCAGGAAGACTGAATTCCAGGGCGCTTTCATGCGACTCAGAATATAGGACTCCGGCACGCCGATAAGCACACAGATGAGCGTGACCAGACCCGATATCCAGAGCGTGCGCCAGAAAACGGTCAGGGTGTACTTGCTGGTGAAGATTTCAATGTACTGTTCAAAAGTCCAGCCGGCCTGCACGCCCAGATCATAATCAAAGGGTTTGAAGGAAAGAATGATGGTCAGTACTAGCGGCACGACCAGCAGGCCGATAAACAGCAGCGTGAGCGGCATGGCGCCCAGAAAACCGAGCTTCGGCTTGCGTGTGCCGGTTCTGTCAGTAGCGGACATGGTCAGTGACCTCCATCGGTCTCTGAGGAAAGCACACGAATCGCATCCGGATGCCAGTCCAGGCTGACGGCTTC
>JBEBTQ010000172.1:0-7084 GCA_040393685.1 Advenella kashmirensis
TTGCCATTGGAATCGGTCACTTCTTTTGCCTGCACCGATGCAACCAGGACAGACGTCTTCACCTCAATCCCGCGCTGCTTCAGCAGCTTGCTGGCAGCGGCCGAGGTTTTTTCGGGCAGGGCGGCCAGAATGCGTGGGCTGCCTTCGAGCAGCGTGATGTGTATATCTTTTTCCGGATTCAGTTCATTGATGCCATAGAAGCCCAGATCTTTACCGGCCTCCAGCAATTCAGCGGCCAGTTCGACACCGGTGGCACCACCGCCCACAATTGCAATATTCAATGCGGGGCCGGTGGTTGATGCCTTGCGTTGTTCGGCACTGATCAGTTCCCGCAGGAATTTCAGACGAAATTTTTCGGCCTGTTCTGTTGAATCCAGCGCGGTCGCAAATTCTTCGGCACCTGGCGTATTGAAGAAGTTGGACCGACTGCCGACAGCCATCACAAGTGTGTCATAAGGGATATCTCTGGCAGAAAATATCTCTTCGCCTTCACTGGACACGGGTTTGACGTGAATGGTCCGTGTCTGTCTATCAATGCCGTCCATTTCACCTGGCACGAACGTGAAGCCGTGATCTTTGGCCAGCATCGCATACGACAAACCTTCACGATGGATATCCAGCGTGCCCGATGCCACCTCGTGCAATGACGGCTTCCAGATATGAAAGACACCGGCATCCACCAGAAAGATGTGCCGCGGACCAAATTTGCGTCCGAGCTTGGCTGCCAGTTCAAGTCCGCCTGCGCCGCCGCCCACTATGACGATCCTGTGTTCCGATATTTCCATCGTGATTTCCTGTCAATTCAGTTGAAATAGGAAGAACCAGTCTCATTCTAGTGGAAAACCATGAGTTTGACAGATAAAAACCGAAACATAATGTCCCGATTCGACTGACCGCGTTCCGAATTTGGGCACATTCGCAAGGGCAATTGCGCGGACAGATCGGATGCTTATGACATCTGTTGCAGGCACAGAGGTATGGCGATTGCTATTTTTTTACATAGTTCGCGGAAAGTGCATCCAGCGCTCTGCTGTTGAACAGGTCAATGCACTTCATTGTTTCGTAGCTGCCGCCCGCAGATCCGCCTCTTGTGGTCTTGAGGTATTCCTGCACCAGCGACTCTGCTGCGGTGTTTGCCTCGAGTGGGAGCGTCAGATACTCCAGGTAGGCTGAGGCAGTGTTACTCCAGTCTTCCTGCAGAGACGGGCTGCCAGCCTGCTTGCTGACCGTCGCATTGCAACGGGCAAGGGCCCAGAATTTGAACAGTTTGATCTGATTTTCGGTGGATTTCAGTTCTTCAGCTGGCAATTGCGTGAAGGATCGCATGTCACTTGCGGGTTTGGCTGCATCGAACGCGTAACTGATCGAGCTTCCCGGCACGCCAAGACAGCTCATGACAAGTATCATGCACACACTGTTTTTCATTTCCATTCTCACAACAGGACTTCGCCAGAACTTATACCTTGTTGAGCAGATTCGCAGTTTAACGGCAGAATTGGTTTTCGACGCATCATGTTCACTGATGAACCTTAGCGCATTCTGTACTAACTGCGCTTAACTGAAACCGTATCGTATCATTGGCGTGATACCCGGACCATTGATCACCAAGTTTGATGTCAGTTTGTTACTATGTGTGGATTCACTACCCAGACTTTCGACATTCGCAAGGTGAAAATGAATAGGCAAGACGTAGTTCAGCAGTCGCTGTGGCAGGCTTGGGGTCTGCAGGCCCGCAAGAGCCCCAAGGTTACGATGGGTTTGTTGGCAGCAGGTCTTTGTTTGCTGCTTCTGATACTAAGTGGTCTGTATACGGCCTTCACCACAGTGGATGCGTCTGCATTTCATTATGCGCTGCTCGGTGGCACTGCCGGATTCGGGGCGACTGCGGTGGGAGCGCTCGCCGCGTTTGCCTTGCGCACGATTCCTGAACGGGCCCAGGACACAATGCTTGGCTTTGCCGCAGGGATGATGCTTGCGGCAAGTTCATTTTCTCTTCTTCTGCCAGGTCTGGATGCGGCGCAGGACATTATGGGCAACGCGGTCGCGGGTTCCGCGATTGTTGTGCTGGGTCTGGCCTTTGGCGTGCTGTTGATGCTGGGTCTGGACTTTTTCACGCCGCACATGCATCCTGAAGTGGGTACCCAGGGGCCGGAATACAAACGGTTGAATGGCGTGTGGCTTTTCGTACTGGCCATTATTTTGCATAACCTGCCCGAAGGGATGGCGATTGGCGTCAGTTTTTCCAAATCGGATATGGCGGTTGGACTGCCGCTGACAACGGCCATTGCCATTCAGGATATTCCAGAGGGGCTTGCCGTGGCGCTGGCCTTGCGGGCTACCGGCATGTCTGCAGGACGTGCTGTGTTGATTGCTGCCGCTTCGGGTTTGATGGAGCCGCTAGGCGCCATCGTCGGTGTGGGTATGTCCAGCGGCATGGCGCTGGCCTATCCAATGAGTCTGGGTCTGGCGGCCGGGGCGATGATATTTGTGGTATCGCACGAGGTGATCCCGGAAACGCACCGCAATGGTCACCAGACCTTTGCAACTATCGGTCTGATGGCCGGGTTTGCGGTGATGATGTTTCTGGATACTGCCCTGGGCTAAGATTGCTGCTTACTGCGCAATGACGTGCCACACGTCCTTGACGCCATCGCCTGTTTTATCTCCAGGCTTGGTGTCTTTCTTGAACAGATATAGCGGCTGGCCTTTATATGTCCATTGTGATTGGTCACCGTCACGCTTGATGACATCGTAATCGCCGGATTTCTTGTCATCTGCTGTCGCCATCAAAGGAGGCCAGTTTTCGGCGCACTGTCCGGAGCATGCGCTTTTTCCTGGCATTTCTTTGTCTTTGTCGAAGGTATAGAGCGTCATGCCTTTGCTGTCAACGAGGATACCGTTCTCTGCCTTGACGGGAGGCTCTGCTGCGCTGGCAACACTGCCGACCAGACCAAGACTGGCCACTGCCAGCATGCCCGAAAAAATGACATTCTTCATTTCTATCTCCTTAATGATGTTCGCCGGAATCGACGATACACAGCAAAGCATACGCTTTCCCGCCGATTTTAGATATGACACAGGTAACGTAGTTCCCCATATTGATGTAACACAAGGTTGAAGAAATCCTGTTACACACGCCATCACGACACAGTACAGACTCAATCCAGCGATATAGTGGGGGCTCGTAACGGAGCGGACTCGTGAGTGTTGACTCCACTCAGTGTCGGATCCGGGTGCCCCCGGATTTGGTCGACCTCAGATCCAGTCAGCAATACTGGCCTTATAAGCGATGCCTATTATTTGGATGCGTCTATCCTATGAAAAATGAAGAATTCAGTTATGAAGAACACCATTACATTCGCAATATTGACCAGCTGACCGGCCTCTTCGGACCGGTAGGTGAGGCGTCGCTGAAAAAGGAAGTCGACCATATCCATCCTTTGTACCGGCCGATGATTGAGGCATCTCCATTTGCGATCCTGGCAACCAGTGGCCCGGATGGGCTGGACGCTTCCCCGCGAGGCGATCCGGCGGGATTTATCCACATTCAGGACGAACATACCCTGCTGCTTCCGGAACGCCGTGGCAACAACCGTATCGATAGTCTTCGCAATCTGCTGTCAGACCCACGGGTTGCGCTGTTGTTTCTCATTCCAGGCGTGGGCGAGACGCTGAGGGTCAATGGCCGGGGGCGCATCAGCGTGGATCCAGCCTTGCTGGCGCAGCTGGCCATGAACGGCAAGCCGCCGCAATGCGTCATTAAGATACATGTAGAGCGCGTCTATTTTCAATGTGCTCGTGCCGTACAGCGCTCGGGGCTATGGAATCCGCCAGCAAAGCGGTCAGATCTGAACTTGCCTTCAGCCGGCACGATTCTGGCTGGACTGACCAGCGATGGTATTGACGGAGAAAAATACGATCGGGAACTGCCCGAAAGGCAGCGCAAGACACTTTACTAAGTGATTCGATTAACGAGATAGACCCGACACGAATTAATCCTGTGCGAAGCCAATCGATCAGGGTAAACACCATTTAATTTAAACATCATACGTATTATGATTGTGATAATGAAATGATATTTGTGATTATGAAGCCAAGACCAACCATACACGATGATGTGCTGAACAGACTGGGTGCGGATATCTGCACTGGTGTCTATTCGGCGGGAAGCACATTGCCTTCAGAGCCGGACCTTTGCGATCTGCTCGGTGTCAGTCGCATTGTGGTGCGAGAGGCGATAAAGTCTCTGAGTGCACGCGGGCTCGTTGTGGTTCGACGACGCACCGGCACGCTGATTCAGCCGCCGGACAACTGGCAGTTATTCGATCCCAAAGTGGTCGGCTGGCGTGCGAGCGCGGGAATGGTCGATGAAAAATACATTGCCGATCTTATGGAACTGCGGCGCGTGATCGAGCCGGCAGCCGCCCGTTACGCCGCCTTGCGCGCAGGCAGCGAGGACCTGGCTGTGATGCGCCACAATCTTGATGCCATGGCAAATGCAATAAACGGTGTGGGTGAGTACGTGCCGGCAGACGTGGCCTTTCATGGTGCAATTCTGGATGCGTGTCATAACCAGTTTCTTCGCCATATGCAGCAGGCGATCAACGCAATTCTGGAAGTCAGTTTTGATCTGTGCATACAGGTGCCCGGTGGTCCGGCCAGTTCTCAGCCGCTACATGAGGCGCTGTTTTCAGCTATTTCCTCACGCAATCCTGCGCAGGCCGAGAGCGCTGTACTTGAGATCATCGAGCGGGCAGAAATGGATTTGCGCGCCACTGTATCCAGTGGACTTTATCCGGAGCAGCCATGAAGATAACCAAAATTGAGACGTTGCGAACACAGGAATTTTTCAATGTCATCTGGGTGCGCATTCATACCGACAGTGGCGTCATCGGACTGGGCGAAACCTTTTATGGCGCAGGCGCCGTCGAGGCTCATATTCATGACACACTTGCCATACGTCTGCTGGGTCAGAACCCGTTGCATATCGAGGCTCTGCACAAGGAGATGCTGAACCTGCCCATGGCGCAGTCCTCTACGGGGGCGGAATATCGCGCCGCGTCCGCAATCGATATTGCACTTTGGGATATATTCGGCAAAGTCTGCAACCAGCCGGTACATCAAATGCTTGGCGGACTCTGCCATGACAAAATCAGGGTTTACAACACCTGCGCTGGCTCCAGCTACGTGCGATCGAAAAATATCAAGCCGGTGTCCAACTGGCAGATGCAATCAGGCCAGGCCAATGGCAATTATGAAGATCTGGACGGGTTCATGAATCGTGCAGATGAACTTGCCCAGGATCTGCTTGAGCAGGGCATTAGCGCCATGAAAATCTGGCCATTTGATCCTGCGGCAATCGAAAACAAAGGCCTGTTCATCACTTCATCACAGATGAAAAAGGCGCTGGAGCCATTTGAAAAAATACGCCTTGCTGTTGGCGACAGAATGGACATCATGGTCGAATTTCATTCCTTGTGGAATCTGCCCGCCGCCAAAGAAATTGCCCGAGCCATCGAACCCTATGCACCAAGGTGGTATGAAGACCCGATACGCATGAACTCTGCCCAGGCGCTGGCAGAATATGCGCGTTCTACGCCTGTGTGGGTGTGTGCCAGCGAGACCCTGGGATCCAGATATCCGTACAAGGATATGCTGGATCAGGATGCGATGTCAGTTGTGATGGTGGATCTGTGCTGGAGCGGCGGATTGACCGAAGGACGCAAGATTGCTGCGCTGGCAGAAACCTGGCATCGGCCTTTTGCGCCACACGATTGCATTGGTCCTGTGGGCTTTGCGGCGGCTATCCACTGTTCGTTCAGTCAGCCCAATACCCTGATTCAGGAGTCGGTTCGCGCGTTCTACAAGGGTTGGTACAACGAACTGGTCACTGCCGTCCCCAGAATTGAAAATGGCTATGTCTACCCGATGGAAGGCGCCGGACTGGGTGTGGAATTACGGGAAGAGGTCTTTGAGCGGGATGATCTGACCATCAGAGTCAGCAATCTTTGATAACCATAGAAGAATATTATGTCTGAATTATTCAATCTGCAGGGAAAAACGGCGCTGATAACCGGCTCCTCACGAGGCTTGGGCTTTGCCTTTGCGCAGGCGCTGGCCGAACACGGCGCTTCGGTCATTCTGAATGGAACTCAGTCAGGACGGCTTGATGAATCGGTGCGAAAACTGACAGATCGAGGGTTCAACGCCAGTGGTCTTGCCTTTGATGTAGCCGATGAGTCCGCAGTGGACGCGGCCTTTGCGCAACTGGATGCCCAGGGTACGCAGGTGGATATTCTGATCAACAATGCGGGCATTCAGCTCAGAAAACCGCTGACGCAATTGCAGGTGGAGGAATGGCATAAGGTTGTGGATACCAACCTGACCAGCGCGTTCCTGGTCGGGCGTGCTGCAGCAAAACGCATGATTGCGCGCGGCCGCGGCGGAAAAATCATCAACATTGGTTCTCTGACCAGTGAATGCGCCAGAGCGACCGTTGCTCCCTACACAGTATCCAAGGGCGGGGTGAAAATGCTGACCCGTGCCATGACCGCCGAGTGGGCGGCACACAATATCCAGATCAATGCCATCGGTCCGGGTTATATGGCAACTGACATGAACGAAGCCTTGCTGAACAATCCCCAATTTGACGGCTGGGTGAAAAGCCGCACGCCTGCAGGGCGCTGGGGTCTTCCTGACGAACTGGCCGGTACAGCCGTCTTTCTGGCGTCCCGGGCATCAGATTATGTCAACGGACAGATCATCTATGTAGACGGCGGCATGCTGGCCGTACTTTGAATCTGAAAATTGATCGCTGTACCTGCTGACTTTGTATGGTGATTTCAATGCGCCTGTACATGTTCGAGCGCAGTCAATTTGCCTGCCTACGCAGGAAGAGCAGGACGATCCACGCACGTGAAAGCGTGCCCAATACGGAGACAAAGAATGAAATTGACAAACGTGATAAACATGAGCACGGCAATCCTCCCCGTTCAGGGGGAGGAGGGAAAGCGCGGACAGCGTAACTGACCTTCTACTGCTTCAGTGCGGCGTTCGCTGCTGCTCGATGTACTGACGCACGATT
>JBEBTQ010000173.1:0-7055 GCA_040393685.1 Advenella kashmirensis
GATCAAATGGCAAGTTGGTTTTCAGATAGGGGTTGATTACATGCCCTGAATAGTTGAACAATAAGGTATAGCCGTCGGGTGTGGCGCGGGCGACATGACCAGCACCAATCACGCTACTGGCGCCGGGCTTATTATCGATAACGATAGACTGTCCCAGTTGCCTGGCAAGTGACTGACTCACAATTCTTGCGACAATATCAGTTGGGCCTCCGGGAGGAAACGGTACAACTACCGTAATAGGCTTATCCGGATAATTGTCTGCAGCTAAGGTCGACATAGGTAGCGCTGCTGTGACTAAAGAAAACAGGAATACTGCTGCAATATTTATGCCTTTCATTTTGTCTCTCCTTCGTTGTAATTTCATGTTCGCGGTCAACGCGACATTCACGCGCACGCCACGATATTTTTTTTCATCAACTCATCAATCTCTTGCGAATTCATGCCGAGTTCGTCACATAGGACCTGACGGGAGTCCTGCCCCAGCGCAGGAGGTGCCAGGCGATATTCGACTGGGGATTTTGAGAGTTTCAAGGGATTTGCGACCGAAGGAATTTCTCCCTTACTTGAAGGAATGGTGAAATGTGCCTGACGCTGCGCAACATGCGGGTCTGCAAAAACATCCTCGATCGTGTTGATTGGACCGCAAGGCACGCCAGCAGCCTCCATTTTCTCGAGCCAGTATGCTGTAGTCTTTTTAACGATCACGATTGCAATAGCATCGATCAACGCTTTGCGGTGCATGATACGCGCTGAATTGGTCGCATAACGATTGTCATGTGCCCACTCGGCCTGACCCGCAACCTCGCAAAAGCGTTTGAATTGCGCATCGTTCCCGATAGCCAGAATCATGTATCCATCCTGCGTCTGAAAATCCTGGTAAGGCACAATATTAGGATGCGCATTACCCAGCCGTTGCGGGGCCCTTCCTCCAACCAAGTAGTTCATGGCCTGATTCGCCAGGCTGGCAATTTGCACATCCAACAGGGAAACGTCGATATGCTGGCCTCGACCAGTAGCCCGGCTCTCCATGACAGCAGCAAGAATGCCAGTGGCCGCGTACATGCCAGTCAGAATATCTGTGAGCGCGACCCCCACTTTCTGTGGTCCGGCACCGGGTTTGCCGTCAGGGGTCCCGGTGATACTCATCAGCCCACCCATGCCCTGAATCAGAAAATCATAGCCCGCCCGCCCTGCATAGGGGCCTTGCTGGCCAAAGCCTGTAATGGAACAATAGACAAGCGCAGGATTGACCTGCTTGAGGTCTTCGTAGGACAGACCGTAGCGTCGCAAGGAGCCAACTTTGAAGTTCTCGACCAGCACATCGCTGCGGGCGGCCAGCTTACGCACCAGCTCGGCACCCTCCTTGCTGGAAATATCGATGGCGACAGACTTCTTATTTCGATTTGCACTCAGGAAATAGGCTGAGTCTCTCTCCGCTCTCTGCGACATCTCTCGCCAGGGCGGTCCCCAGGCCCGCGTATCATCGCCGGTTCCCAACCGCTCTACCTTGGTAACCTCTGCCCCCAAATCGGCCAGCGTTTGTGTACACCACGGCCCCGCCAGCACGCGCGAAAGATCCAGCACCCGTAGCCCCGATAAAGCACTCATAGAAATGGCTCCCAGAATACGCGCCATTGCGGCACAGGCAAAAAGTACAAGCGAACTCGCCGCACCGGCTCATACCGGCACACGGAATCGTCCAGATTTACGTTTAATCAGGCTTAGACCGACCTTGCAGATACGTATCGGCTGCCCCGCTCTGCTCTCCTTTCCATACCGCTTGGGCCTGGGTGAAGATTTGCGACACTCGTTGCGCCACTTCTTCCATCGTGATCGAACTGACCGGATGGGAAATAATCACCGGTTCCAGTTCCGTCATACCCAGTGCCTGGCGGGTAAGCACGGTTTCTTTGACAAACTCCGTTGTAACGATGACAGCTGTCGGCACCCCTCGTTGCTCAAGCGCAATGGCATCTCTTAAACAACCTGAGGTGCAGGAACCGCAATCTCCAATTGCCGTAAGTACGATGTCGTTCTCTTCGATGATTTGCTCGATCAACTCCGGCGCCGCATCTTTTGAGAAACTATGCTTCACGTAATAGTGAATTTCACTGAAATCTATTTCACTACTCAGCGCCTCGATTGCACCACGTAACAGCTTATTCGCGTTCCACTTAGAGTTATCCAGCACGCCCAAACGCAGCCCGCCAAGTTTGCTTACACGACCAGCCGTGGGAATGGTTTCGGGTCGGATCACGCCACGCGGATCATATACGCGTGGCTGCAGGTTCTCTACATTCATAAACATGACAATCTCCTTTCTTTCTTGCTGTTAAAGTGCGCACGTACCGGTGGCACAATCAATCTCTGCTGCAGTCACACTCTGATCTATGGGACGAAGCACTGGTGTACTCATATGACCCCAACCGGGGATAACGGCAGAAAAGCGTCCGGCTGCCCCACCCATCACAAACAGATGGATATTGTCCGGGCTATGGATGATGGGAATACGGGTGTTATCTTCGCGCTTGTACCATTTGGGTATATTGCGGTTGTAAACTTTGCCGTAGCGATGGCCGTAAGCCAGATCAATAAACCGATTCCCATGATTCATAAAAATATAGTTACGGATATCGGCACGAGTCCAGCCATGTTGCGCAATCGTTTTCGCATGCTCAAGGCCAAGCGCAACCGCCATATGGCCGCCCAGTACTGCTGTGTTCGAACCAATGGTGCTCATGACCGAACAAACGGTATCCAAAATGCCTTCGGGATCATTCGACACATGATTGGTGACGCTGTGCGGGGCTTCGGCCGCGATCGCAAATACGGTGGATTCATCCGGTTTGTAACCGTGCTCCACATGGTACGGAGCAAACGGGCTTTGTGCTTCATTCTCACAAACGCAATATGTATACTTTCCAGGATGACCCAGGGTGCTCTTGTCCAGGTCGCCGGGCCAGGCACCACCAACATTGAGCATAATCAGACGGACGGCACGCCCGATCGTTGCATTGGCACGATTTCCAGAGCCAAACGCATTGGCACCACCATTCATACCCAGTTCAGCAGCAATCGGACCGTTTACGACAATTAACGGCGAGGCGACATGTGTGGTCGCCTGCACGCCATTCAGATTGAATGCGGCATCAGTGAGGGCCAGAATTGCCGCACGCACTATCGGTGCATAGGCTGCCTTGCAACCCGCCATGACCATATTAATGGCAAGCACTTCGCGCGTCAGCTCTCCCCAACGCGGAGCCACCTTGCATTCCACATACTCAGGATTTCCCCCTAGCGCCTGCACCACGGCGTCAATTTTCTCCTGCGTTGGGGGGACCACCGGCAGTCCATCGCTGAATCCCGCATCGTAATAATATTCGACGAGATCCACATCTGTGTCCACCGTTTTCGCTTGCGTCACTGCGTTCATCGTTTTGCTCCTTTTCAAGATCGATGAGGCAATTCTATAGACGCAATTGATTATTTCCAATTAGAATCTATTAACATAGATAATTGCTTTTTAGACATAAATAATGCGCAATGTGAATGTACACATTGAGCACTTCACGATATAGGCCTTCCATGACTCATTCTGACCACCCCAATCTGAGCGCCCGGGAAATGCTTGCGGTCAAAACAATTGCAGACTATGGCAGTTTCAATGCAGCAGCCATTACACTCAACATCTCGCAGCCGGTTCTGACACGCACCGTTCAGCGCGTCGAAGCACAATTAGGCATTACATTATTCGACCGTAATACGCGAAGCGTGGAGATTACCGAAGCGGGAAAGGAATTCGTGGCACTCTCAGAGCGTGTGCTCAATGACATGAAAATCTATATGCAGGCCATCGAACAACGCTCAGATCAAAAACGCGGGCAGATAGTTATTTCGTCTGTAATGTCCGTGGCCTGCACGGTGCTACCTAGAATCATCGCTCGCTACAAACAGATCTATCCGGGAGTTGATCTGTACATCCATGAAGGCGTGCACGGCAATGTGATTGAGAATGTCCGATCAAGCGTGGCTGATTTCGGACTCACTTATCTGGAAGACCTTTCAGCCATGTTTGACCAAAGACCACTCAGCACTGAAGCATTTCACGTTGTTCTATCCAAAGGTCACCCATTGGAGAAACGCAAGCAGGTTGCATGGGATACGTTGAAAAACGAACAACTGATATCCCTGCCTGCAGACTCCAGAACTCGCCGATTGATTGACGCGACAGCAACCACGCAGGGCTTTCAGCTGAAACATAACATCACCGTGACACAATTTACCTCAATGATGCAGTTTGTCGCAGATGGTGTTGGCATTGCCATTGTCCCGGAAGGTTCGCTCGCAGGCGCCATCAATATCGGTCTGTCCACCCGACCCTTGGTGCAGCCAAGAGTCAGTCGCGCGTTAGGCATCATTACACTCAAAGAGCGCGATTCCTCAATCTTTGCGCGTGCGATGATGCAGCAAATCGAATCGGACTGGAAAAAATTGCGAAACAACAAAAGCTAAAAAACTGGGAAAATTAACCATTCTGCTTTATTGCGAATATGACGGGAAGTCCTGGCAACAACGTTAATTTTCCCAATTGAAATCAGGGTAAATTAAGTCAGCTGTTTTAGCTCATCTTCGACGAACTCCATTCTGTCCTTACCCCAAAACATTTGATCGTTAACGATAATCATTGGTACGCCGAAGACATCGCGCTCAATACCGTTATCAGTGCTTTTCGCAAGTTCTTCCGATATTTCGTCGCTAGCGCATAATTTTTCGAACTCTTCAGGGGAAACGCCCAACTCTTCAGCGATGGGCCTCAATCCGGCGTATTCAGCAATTGATGGATCCTGATGCTGCCAATATCGATCCATGACTTTCTCAACGAACTCAAGCTCCTTGCCGTAGCGACGCATTACGAGAGATCCCCGAAGTACCCGGCTGGACTTGATTGGAAACTGGCGAGGAATCTGAAAAGGCAAATTGTATTTTTTTGCCCAGCGCATGAGATCCTGTTTACGATTTCGCAACTTGGCCTTAGGCTCTTTCATTAATTCATAATTGTTATTTCGAAACACATATCCCAAGTTGAACGGATGTAGCACCAATTCACAGTTGTACTTTTCCAAGAGGGGCTTAATCAATTTGATAGCAAAGTATGTGTTGGTGCTTCCTACATCCCAATACATTTCAATTCTCTTTTTTTTATCCGGCATCTTATTCTCCCAACAAATTTGATTCAATGTAAGTAATTCAATGATTTTTCTATTAGAGGTGACCATAAGTCGACCTGATTGCCCAGGTGTTTTTCTAAACTTTCTGAAGTCGCCCGAGCAGGTTCAACAGGAATTGCTCCAAGCTTATTCATGCTATCGACAAATTCTTTATTTTCGATAGCAGCCTTCAGCGCATCACTCAACCGTTTAATAACTGCACTTTCTGTATTCTTTGGGGCATATAAACCATGCCAAACATTGATCCGCATCCCCTCCAGTCCCTGCTCAGAAAGCGTTGCTAGATTTTTTATCAAGGCCAGGCGACTTGCAGAGGTACTTCCATATGCTTTAACCCGATTGGCTTGAATGGGTGACAAGGTTGTCGTTATCTGATCACATAAAAGATCAACTTGTCCGCCCTGAAGATCGGTCAGTGCAGGTGCTGCACCTTTATACGGCACCATAGTCATGGTGACATTCATTTTTGACATGAGCATCATTGCGCACAAATGCGAAGCGGTTCCGATACCGGCGTTGCTTATGTTGACTGCTTTCCCATTTTTTTTTATGTAATCCCTTAACTCTTTAAAATTCGCCGCCGGAAGCGATTTCTTTCCGACAAGAATCATAGGAACATCAGCAACTTCACCTATATAGGAGAAATCCCTTCTCGGATCGAACTTAAGCTGAGGGTTCAATTTTTTAACTGTTGACATGCCAATGTTATGGATCATAATTGTGTATCCATCTGCCGGCGAGCGAAGCAAATTTTCCATTCCAACGATCCCGCCGGCACTGGGCCGATTTTCCACAATAATCGTCTGTTTGAGATCCGGCTCCATCGCCTTGGCCAAATGACGTGCCACAACGTCAGTAGGGCCTCCTGCCGAGAATGGAACGATCAGTTTTATTGGTTTACTTGGATATTCATTCGCCGCGCACACTTGAGCAGCGAACATGCAGATTACAACTGCTAGTTTCTTATACATGCTTGTCTCCTATTGATTTTGGTCTGCTGATTTACGTCACCGTGGCGCTTTCCAATTTTTTATCCTGCACAATGACGCCGTCTTTGTACAGCGCTTCTATTTCCTCCATTGAAAGCTGAAGCACATCGTGAAGTACAGACGCATTGTTTTGACCTAACAGGTCCGCTCGTACGCCCTCCGTTGCTTCCCATTCCGAAAATTTCACGGGTAACCCTGGAATAACAAAATCCCCAAGCGCATCGTCATGTACCTCGCGCACTGTCCCTCTCTGCTTAAGATGCGGGTGTTGCATCGCTTCATTCAGCGTTAACACTGGAGCGCAGGGAATACGGTATTTTTCAAGTTCCTCCAGCGCGGCATCGCGTGTTGGAAACGTAGCGAGCCATTCTTCAAGAACTTTTTTCAGACCATTATTGTTATCCCGACGTAGTGCGGCCGTTGCATATCGAGGATCGTCCAGCAGCTGCGGCATGTTCAAGGCTTTTGCAAAGGCCTCCCACTGGTGTGGCAGCAGCGCGAGTGAAATGTAGCCGCTATCTCCGCACTTGAAAATACCCGTAGGCCCGCCATCTGGATGCTGAGACCCGGTACGTCTGGGCGTGTAACCCTTCCTGAGAGACACGCGTGGTACTGCGACTTCGTGCATCTGAAAGTAAGTATCCAGTAAGGTTGCTTCTACATACTGTCCCCTACCCGTTCTTTCACGATGCAAAAGTGCAAATCCGATAGACATGGCCGCTGAGATCCCAGTGGCGGTATCACCGATAGCCATCGTAATCAACGACGGATCACCATCTGGATCGCCAATAAGATCAGTGATTCCTGCGTATGCCTGTGCTATATAGTCATATCCAGG
>JBEBTQ010000174.1:0-7009 GCA_040393685.1 Advenella kashmirensis
GCCATTCCCAGGTAAAGTTTTCCATGAACTGCGAAGGCAGTTCGATCGCATCCCACTCAACGCTGGCAAACGGTGATGCCGCTGGTTCATTCACTTTGGACAGAAGCGCATGCAGCGCGTGTCCTGATTCGTGAAACAGCGTAATCACATCGTCATGCGTGAGCAGTGCGGGTTTGTCACCCTGAGGCGGTGCAAAATTGCAGTTCAGGTACACCACCGGCATGATGCTCAATGTGTCGGTGACATGTCTGCTGCGTTCACTGTCCACCCATGCACCACTCTGTTTGCCTTTTCGGGCATAAAGGTCAGTGTAAAGATAACCAATGGGTTTGCCATTTTCCTGCACCTCGAACACACGCACGTCGTTATGCCATACCGGTGCATCAAACGGCACGAGTTCAACATTGAACAGCTGGCGTATCACACCGAAAAGGCCTTTCATGACATTGGCTTCAGTCAGATACTGCCGGATTTCTTCATCAGAATAGGCATAACGAGCCTGGCGAAGCTGTTCGGATACAAACGTATAATCCCAGGGTTGCAGCTCGCCCATCTTCAGTTCTTTTTCCGCGAACTGTCGCAGTGTCTCGACATCCTGCACCGCAAACCGACGTGCTTTGGCCGCCAGATCGCGCAGGAAAGTGATGACTTCGTCTGCCGATGTCGCCATGCGTGTCTGCAGGCGCATCTGGGCAAAGTTGTCATAACCCAGCAGATGGGCATCTTCCAGGCGCAAGGCCAGCAGTTTTTCGATGACCGAAGAGTTATCGAACCGGGGGTCACCCAGTTCGGATGCCAGCGTCGCGTAGCCACGATACAGTGCCTCTCTTAGCGTGGCATTTCTGGCGTACTGCATGACCGGCAGGTAAGAGGGCATTTTCAGCGTGAAACGCCATCCGGCCTGTGCATTATTCGGGGCGGTTATTGGTTTGTTACTGTCAGCGTTTTGTTCAGCGGCGCGCTGCTCGTCAGCGGAGGTATCCTGTGATACCTGTGTAATACCGGCTGCCTGGTCGGCGCCTTCAACTCGCGTCTGTTCCTGTTCTGCCGCTTCCTGGGCAGCCTGAGCTGCGGCGTCGATGACATCCTGTGGCAAACCTTCGAGCATGGCAGCATCGGTGACCTGATAATGCCAGTTGTCCATGGCATCCAGTGCGTTTTCGGAGAATTTCTGGGAGGTCAGTGCGATTTCTTCGTTCAGGCGCGCATAACGCTCGCGTTTCTCGCCTTCCAGTTCCACACCACTAAGACGAAAATCCCGCAGTGCCAGCTCGACGATGCGCTTGCGAACAGGAGCGTATTGCGCAAATTCAGCACTTTTCGAAATGCGCAGATATCCTTCGAACAGCTCCCGATTCAGGCCGATCCAGCTTGAAAATTCGGTGATGGCCGGGAGCATGCGATTATAACTTTCACGCAGTGCCGGACTGTTGATGACCGAATTCAGGTGACCGGTGACAGACCATGCACGCCACAGACGGCTGGACAGGGCTTCCATTGGTTCGATGAAATTGTCCCAGCTCGGTGCAGCATTTTTGCTGATCAGCTGTTCGATGCCGCTGCGCGTCTCGGCCAGCAGCTGGTTGATGGCGGGCTCGATATGTTCGGGCCGAATGGCAGCGTAATCAATCAGCTCGGTAATGGGAGCCAGAAGGGGATTGACCGAATCGTCCTGTGCGGGGATATCCTTGCGTTGAGTCATTATGATGCCTGCTTCTGCGCATTCTGTTTTTCGGCAGCGTACACGGTGTTGAGCAGCAACATGACAATTGTCATGGGGCCGACGCCGCCGGGTACGGGGGTAATGGCCGAAGCAACTTCACGTGCTGATTCGAAGTCCACATCGCCACGCAATTTGCCATCTTCTCCACGATTGATGCCCACGTCAATGACAACGGCACCTGGTTTGATCATGTCGCCTGTCACCATGCCGGGCTTACCGGTGGCAACAACCAGAATGTCGGCGCGCCGCGTCTGGGCTCCCAGATCACGGGTCTTGGAATTGCAGATGGTTACCGTTGCGCCTGCTTTCTGCAGCAGCAATGCCATGGGTTTGCCCACGATATTGCTGGCACCCACCACAACGGCTTCGGCGCCGCGAATAGTGACCTGCTGGTCTTCCAGCATTTTCATCACGCCATAAGGTGTGCAGGGAATGAAGGTCGGTTTGCCGATCATGAGCGCGCCGGCATTGCTGACATGAAATCCGTCGACGTCCTTGGCAGGCGAGATGGCTTCGATGACAGTATCGGGATTGAAGTGCGCCGGCAACGGCAACTGAACCAGAATGCCATCGACCGACGGATCGTTGTTCAAGGTCTGAATACGCGCCAGCAATTCGGGCTCCGTCAGCGTGGCAGGGTAGGTCTCTACGGAAGACGTCAGGCCTAGCTTGCGAAATGTATTGGCCTTGTGATTGACGTAAACCTGCGATGCCGGATCATCTCCGACCAGAATGACAGTCAGGGAAGGAACAATGCCATTTTCCTTCAGGCTGGCCAGTTTCGGTTCGAGTTCCAGCTTGAGTTTTTCGGCCAGCTGCTTGCCATCAATAATACGTGCTGTCATGTTGTTTCAACTATCCTACTTGACCAATGCCACTTTCATCAAATCTGCCACTGTCGTGACTTCGAGTTTTTCCATGATGTTGGCGCGATGGGCTTCCACGGTTTTGATGCTGATGTTCAGGTCATCAGCAATCTGTTTATTGAGCCGGCCAGCCACAATGCGCTCGAGCACCTGCTGTTCACGAGCCGTCAGGCGTCCGATCAGCTCTTCGTGATTTTTGCGGGCCTGCTGCTCAGAGGCGTTGCTGACAGCCTGCTCAAGCATGCGTGCAATGATTTCGCGAAGATCCGCTTCATTGAACGGTTTTTCCAGAAAATCAACGGCGCCTTTTTTCATGGTTGAAACCGCCATGGGAACGTCGCCATGACCGGTAATGAACACGACCGGAATCGTGGCCTTGCGAGCCACCAGCGTTTCCTGCAATTCCAGACCGGACATGCCAGGCATACGGACATCGGCAATAAGTACGCTGATCGTATTCGGATTGTAGTTCTCAAGGAATTTCTCGGCGCTGTCAAAGGCAACGACCTGATAGCCATTGGCTTCAAGAAGCCAGCGAAGCGAATCCCGCACGGCTTCGTCGTCGTCTACGATATACACAATGCTGCTTGAGTTGTTCATACGGTTAATTCCTCTTTGATAGGTGTTGCATTGGGCTCTTGTGGAGCGCATGGCAGAGTGAAATGAAAGAGGGTGCCTCCTTCAGGGTTCGCCTGTGCCCATAATCTGCCGTGGTGCGATTCGATGATGGTACGGCATATGTTTAATCCCATACCCAGACCTTCTGATTTGGTACTGAAGAAGGGTTCGAAGAGTCGCTCGGGTTCCTTGATGCCGTGACCGCGATCCGTCACAATAAATTCGACCAGCTGATTCTGCTGTTTGATTTCAACAGTCAGCAGATCGTGTTCCGACTCGTTCATTGCCTCAAGGCCGTTCTTGACCAGATTGAGCAGTACCTGCTCGATCAGGATGGGATCAGCCAGAACCTGAGGGATACCTTCAGGAATCATGGCTTCGATACGAATCTGCCGCTTGCGTGCATCAATCTCGGCAAAGTCCAGGGCGTGTTCAACGATCTGTTCTACCGGAACTCGCTGACGACGAGGTTCGCTGCGCTTGACGAACTCACGGATCCGGCTGACGATTTTACCGGCACGTTCCGCCTGATTTGCCGCTTTTTCCAGCGCGGACAGAAGTGATTCATTCGTGGCCCGACCCGATTTGAGCATGGCGACAGCAGCCATATTGTAATTGGCGATCGCAGTAAGTGGCTGGTTCAGTTCATGCGCCAGCGAGGAGGCCATTTCGCCCATGGTGGTAAGCCGGCTGGTCAGCTGGATTTTTTCCTGCTGATTGCGCGATTCCTCTTCGTGCTTGCGTCTCTCGGTAATGTCGCGCGCTACCTGCAGACGAACGCGACGTCCGTCGGTCCAGACCAGCATGCGATGCTGAACTTCAAACCAGCTATTGACACTGGGTGCGTACTGTTCGATGGAGTCTTCGGTAAAGCGTCCACGCCGTCCGGCCAGCAGCTCGGCATGGCCCTGGGGCTGGGAACCAAAAAGACGGCGGTATGTGCGGTTTGCAAACAGCAGCTCGCGTCCGCTGACCGTATCGGCCACCACTGAAATGGCGTCGTCCAGACCTTCCAGCACTGTCATGAAACGCTCATGAGCAGCGGCCAGCGCTTCGCGAACCCGTTTGGGTTCGGTAATGTCGGTCATGGACGTCATCCAGCCGATCTGTTCGCCGTTGGGATCGCGCAAAGCCGATACATACATGCGGGAGGTAAAGCGAGAGCCGTCCCGGCGCTGGGCTTCCACTTCCAGCCCGGTGCTGGGCGTTTTGCCCGACATGAGAATGTCCAGGGTGCGCTGGTGTTCGTCGTAGCGTCCTGGCACCCAATAAGGAAATGGTGTGCTTTTGCCCAGTAGATCAGCTTCATTCCAGCCCATCATGCGGCAGAACGCCGGATTGACATAAGCAATACGTCCCTGCATATCCAGAACGCGCATGCCGGTAGACATGGAATTTTCCATGGCACGACGAAAACTGGTTTCTGCCTGCAAGGCCGCTTCCGCGTGTGAGCGAAAACGCGTATAGCGCCATAATGCAAGCAGGCTGATAATGATGATCAGGGAGAGGGCGATGACAAAGAAAAGCAGTCGCTGCTGCCGGGTTTCTTCGTCCATGGTGATGAACATGATGCTGTCACTGTGCATTTGCTGCAGCCAGAAAAATCCGGCCATAACCAGCAGATAGAGCACCAGAACAAAAACGGGGGTGATCCAGTACAGGCCGCGTTTTTTGAATTTTGCGCTATCGTAGAAAGACGAGGTAAGCAAAGATTTGCTTGGTAATTCGGGCATGCTCATGATCACAATTCATAATCCGGACATTTTAAAGGAGTTGAATGTAAATTCACAGCAACTGACCGCGTATTAGTATTAAAAGAGTGCTTAAAGCATGTTGCGCTGCAATGTAAATTTTGCATTATGAAATTCAATATCATTATATAAAATATTTCTTGTCAGAGAGCCACCGCTCTTTTAGAATAAGGGGCTATCAGGAGAGCGACCAAGGGTGTCGCTTGCCCTCGACGCCGAAAATGGTATGGTCACACAATACAATGAGTGCGCTGACCAGCATAGAAAATCGATATGGAGAACTCAATGTCTACGAACGATAAAGCTCAGACAGGGAAGTCCACGGATGTGGACAAGGTAGAAACCCAGGAATGGCTCGATTCACTGGAAGCTGTGCTGGACAGGGAGGGCCCGGAGCGCGCGCACTTTCTGCTTGAAAAACTCACGGACCTGGCACGCCGGTCCGGCTCCAACATCCCTTATTCTCCTAATACCGCCTATGTGAATACCATACCACCTGGGCTTGAACCGCGTCATCCGGGCAATATGTCCATGGAAGAGCGCATCCGATCTTATGTGCGCTGGAACGCCATGGCCATGGTGGTCAAGGCCAACAAACACAACCCCGAAGACGGTGGTGATCTTGGCGGTCACATCGCCTCATTCGCTTCACTGGCAACCATGATCGGCTGCGGTCAGAACCATTTCTGGCATGCAGAAAGCGAAGACCACGGCGGTGACCTTGTGTACTTCCAGGGTCACTCTTCTCCCGGTGTTTACGGTCGTGCCTATCTGGAAGGCCGGCTGACCGAAGAGCAGCTGGATAACTTCCGTCAGGAAGTGGGCGGCAAAGGTCTGCCATCGTATCCGCACCCCAAACTGATGCCTGAATTCTGGCAGTTCCCAACTGTTTCCATGGGTCTTGGCCCATTGATGGCCATTTACCAGGCCCGATTCCTGAAGTATCTGCATGCCCGTGGTATAGCCGATACCAGCAAGCGTAAAGTCTGGGTATTCTGCGGCGACGGCGAGATGGACGAACCCGAATCCCTGGGTGCAATCAGCCTGGCCGCACGCGAAAAACTGGACAATCTGATCTTTGTCATTAACTGCAACCTGCAGCGTCTTGATGGCCCTGTGCGCGGTAACGGCAAAATCATCCAGGAACTCGAAGGCGAGTTCCGCGGCAGTGGCTGGAATGTGATCAAACTCATCTGGGGCGGATACTGGGATCCGCTGCTTGCCCGTGATAAAGAAGGCATCCTGCGCAAAGTCATGGAAGAAACTGTCGACGGTGAATACCAGGCCTTCAAGGCAAACGACGGTGCGTATGTTCGCGAACATTTCTTCGGCAAGGATCCGCGCCTGCTCGAAATGGTCAGCCGCATGAGCGACGAGGAAATCTGGCGCCTGAATCGTGGGGGTCACGATCCCTACAAAGTGTACGCCGCATTCGACGCTGCGCAGAACACTGTCGGCCAGCCGACCGTCATTCTGGCCAAAACCATCAAGGGCTATGGTCTGGGTGCGATCGCTCAGGGTCAGAACCCTGCACACCAGCAGAAGAAACTGGATATCAATTCCCTCAAGGATTTCCGCAACCGCTTCAATATTCCAGTCACGGATGAACAGCTGGAGAAGCTGCCGTACTATAAACCGTCTGAAGATTCGGCAGAAATGAAGTATCTGCGTGAGCAGCGTGAAAAGCTGGGCGGTTACTATCCACGTCGTCGTCCTCAGGCCGACGAGAAACTCAAAGTGCCGGCGCTTGACGTGTTCAAGGCAGTTCTTGACCCAACCAGCGAGGGTCGCGAAATTTCGACCACGCAGGCCTTTGTCCGCTTCCTGAATCAGTTGTTGCGCGACAAACAGCTGGGTGAGCGCGTTGTGCCTATTCTGGCTGATGAATCACGCACTTTCGGTATGGAAGGCCTGTTCCGTCAGATTGGTATTTATGCACCGGAAGGACAAAAATACACGCCGGTCGATAAAAACCAGGTGATGTACTACAAGGAATCTGCCAACGGACAGCTGTTGCAGGAAGGGATCAACGAAGCGGGTGCATTTGCGTC
>JBEBTQ010000175.1:0-6994 GCA_040393685.1 Advenella kashmirensis
ATACGCAATAATGTCGGTCCGCTTGTCGGACTGGTGAACAATGCAGGTGTCTCTTACCGCCACGGCATTGATGATACCGATGACGAAAACTGGGACCGGGTGATGAGCGTAAACCTGACCGGCGCGTTCTACGGCATGAGAACCATGGCGCCGCTCATGGGATAAAACGGCGGCGGGTCTATCGTCAATATCTCTTCCATTTCCGGCCAATTAGGCTACCACGGCGCGGCGTATTGCGCCAGCAAATGGGGGCTGCGAGGCCTGACCAAAACCGCTGCAGCAGAATTTGCCGCCTGGGGTATCCGCAGCAACTCCATACACCCAGGTCTGATCGAAACCGCCATGGTCAGCAACGCTACGGCCTTCAAGGCCTCTTCGCTCAAATCCATCCCTCTCTCCCGTGCAGGCCAGCCAGCCGAGGTCAGCGCCGCGGTGGTCTTTCTGATTTCGGATGCGTCGTCCTACATGAATGGCAGCGAACTGACCGTTGATGGTGGATTGATAGCTGCCGGTACCTATTGGCGAATCAACCACGAGGCCGCAGAGCAGTCGAAAGGAGGCGATTTATGAGCAACTGGGATGTCATTGTGATTGGCGCAGGCGGCGCCGGGCTTGCCGCAGCGATCTCCGCTGCCGAGCACGGTGCGAGCGTTGCCATTCTGGAGTCAGAAAAGGAAATTGGCGGATCCACACAGCTTTCTGCAGGTCTCTTTACGGCCGCAGACACCAGCGTGCAGCGCGCGCTTGGCATTGAAGATTCGGCTGAGCGGTTCTTCCAGCACTATATGGACTTGAATCAATGGCGCCTGCGACCGGGGCTGATCAAACGTTTTTGCGAAGCCACCGGCCCGACCTTGGAGTGGCTTATTTCACTTGGCGTAGATTATCCTGCGAAATTTTCTACCAGTGCTCACGATCCGGGTTTGATGCAGGCGGGCGTCGAGGACGTGTGGCGCGGCCATGTACCCAGGGATCAGGGCTACGGCCTGGTTGATGCAATGAACCAGAAGCGCCTTGAGAAGAACATCGATCTGTTCCTGGATAATCGGGTCGAAGACCTGGTGATCGAACAGGGACAGGTTCGCGGCATCAAAATGGGCGGAGAAATGATCGAAGCCTCTGCCGTGGTTGTTGCCAGCGGCGGTTTCTCCCATAACAGCTATTTGCGCCGCCTCTACTATCCGGAAACGCTGCTGGCAGGTGAAGACCTGTTCATTGTTGCCGGACCCGGAAGCCGTGGCGACCATATCCGTTTTGCAGAATCAGCCAACGCCGCGCTCACCGGGCACGGCCAGGGCTTGCTCATGGTGACGTCCTATATTCAGCGACTGCATCATTGGCAATCCGGCTTCCCACCGCGCTCTCGGATTTACATCAATCAGGCAGGCGATCGGTTCATGAACGAAGATATCCCTTATGCCGTGTCGCCCGGTATCGTACGCGATAACGGAGGAACGGTCTGGAACGTATTCGATGAAAAAGCCAGGAATTCATTGCCCGACGGCTACGCACACTGGAACAAAGAGCGAGTCGCAGAGGACGCCGCCAAGGGAGACATGTTGAGCGCAGATTCGCTTGAAGAACTTGCCGCCAGAATGCATGTCCCGGCCGACCATCTGATTGCAGCTGTTGAACGCTGGAATGCTCAGTTGCCCAACGGTCAGGACCCCGACTTTCTGCGTCAGGCCACTATGCATAACAAGGGCGACGACAAGCCGCTGGATCCCATTGCGCACCCGCCCTATTATGCGGCTCGCACCTGCCCTGCCGAACTCGTCTGCACACATACAGGTCTGACCATTGACATAGAAGCACGCGTGTGCGATGTGCGCGGCTGCGTCATCAAAGGACTCTATGCCGCAGGAGAAGCAGGTGGCGGCGTGCTGGGTAACCGGTACGTGGGCGGTGGAAACTCCATTGCCAATTCCCTGACCATGGGAAGGATCGCGGGGGCTTCGGCGGCTAAAGATGCGGCGAACGACGCAGCGCCCGACACCATTTAAGGCAATGGCTTCGTGCGCGGACGAAAAAGAATCTCCGCTCACAACGCCTTGATGTATTGAGTATTTTTTTGGAATGAGAGACCAACTATCGTCGGGCAAAGATTCGCCTGATCACATTTGTAAAGCACAAACCATGAACGAAAATGAACAATTCCTGCAGCGCCTGCGCGCAGAAGATGAAGTCAAACGTGTATTGCAACTGTATTGCAGAGGCGTCGATCGTCGCGAGTTTGATCTGGTGCGCAGCGTCTACCATACAGACGCCAAGGATTACCACGGCCCCTATAACGGCAATATTGACGGACTGATCCAATGGATGACCCGTCGCCACGAAGGTGTGGCACAATCCATGCACCTATTGGGCAACTGCCTGATCGACTGGCAAGGAGATGATATTGCCTTGGTGGAAACCTATTGCGTCACCTACCAGCGGCTCAAACCGGGAGATGGCGCTTCAACATCTGATGTGGGCCTGAAAGTGGGCGGTAGCGGACAACAGACGCAAGTGAGGTGTCGTTACCTGGATCGCTTTGAAAAGCGTGACGAAGTATGGAAGATCGCCAATCGGGTCGTGGCGTATGAGTCGTTATTGCTGGAGGACGCGCCCGAATCGCCATTCGCCGAAGGCATGCAAATGGCAACTCGAGGCAAGGATGATCCGTTGTGGGCGCTGTTAAGGTAGATGCCAATAATATGCAGCGCCGACTGATCTGGCCTACACATTTATCAAATATGAAATACTCTTCGCCAACAAAGTAATACCGATTATCACAATCAACATACCACTGACTTTGCGCAGCCTATTAACTGCCGATTGATCAAACCGTCTCGCGATCACGTGGGCAATGACTGCATATCCCATCATCACGCTGAAGTCAGTGATGACCCATCCGGCGGTCAACGACGTTGCCGATAGAATATAAGGAATGGATTGATTGATGAACTGAGGGAGTAGAGTGATAAAGAAAATAATATCTTTCGGATTGCTTATTCCCGTAAAGAACGACTCCTTGAACAGCGCGAGATTTTCATGCACATAACTACCCTCATTATTGATCTCGATATTCCTGAAGCCGGATAGCCCCACATAGATCAGCAATATCGCCCCCAGAATCGAGAGGATATTCATCCAGAATTCATTCAGAAGAAATGCAATTCCGGCCAGAGAGATAGCAATGAGAATAAAAGACGCGCAGATGCTGCCAAGGGCGTTATATATGCATTTTTTTGCCCCAAACATTGTCGAATGTTGAATAACCAGCAGAGCCGAAGGCCCCGGCGTGACAATAATCAGAAATACTGTTGCGAGATAGAGGACGTATTGTTTCACTTCGATGCGTGGATGATTGCTGGTACGACTGGCACTTTATCAAACGTAAGATGCGATGCATTGAATTACATCAATGCACCGGACAAAGTGTAGCATTGGGTCCGAAAAACGAAACTGGCAGCTAATTCACATAGAACATTCGACGAGCACTACAGTACGCCGCGAACAGATTCGGTAAAAAAGGAGACCGCGGACAGTAGTCACGGCATTGCGATATTCTAAACGCCGGTTGAAGCGCTGCGAAATATCGCCGCCAAACAATCGTTTCCGACCACAATGAATGAAAAGTTAACCTTTTGAATTTAAGTATCAGTTTGCCCCTAAAGGCAGCGTAGATTCACTGATCAATAATTTCAAACCTATCGCCAATCGAGTAAGTCTTGATTGCCTCCAGTCAGGTCAATCTTGGTGATGGTAAAGCAAGCGTAGCTTGCGTTGCGGTCTGCATAACTTTTGCCGATAAGTCCGCGCCCGACATGTCTTCATAGCGTGCAGGAATCCGATCCTTGAGCCTGAAGAGTCTTTGATGGGCAGTCCGCGTTAACTGACCATAGGTAGTAGCGACTACTTTACCGCGAAGTACCCCATCCTCCCTCAACTCTTTTTCTTTCGTCATCATTGAGGAAACTTCATGACCGACGACAAAAGCCCTGAAAATCGGAGTACCATCCAGAGCCCCGCTAGACAGGAAATCCTGTACATATCCGTCTGCCTGATTCATCTCATCCCTGCCAATAGTCGACTTTCCTTTTTTGAGTTCAATAATTAGCACATTCTGGATCTTTGTTAGACCTGCATCAGACGGATCGAAGCTCTCCGTACCAACAATTGAGCAAGTCGCATCACCTAATATTAAAATGTCTGGTCGCTGCCTGTGATTAATGAATCGTTCCGGCGAAACTCTTTTTCTAAAAATTTTCTCAGCGGCACTTCGTAAGCTGATGTTTGACGCATATTCACTACTATCGAACTCCGGTCCGAAAAGCCACCGCGCCTGAGTCACCAGCGGATGAAGTGTATGAAGTTCATCCACGGCATCATCATTGCTAAGTTTTTCGATTGCTGATATTACAGCAAGCCGATGGTCGATTTCGTCAAGCACTGAAAGTGCATCTCTCACTGACCACTGGCCCAATAAACGATCTAAGCCTTCAATATCAGACTCATCAAGCTTAATAAGTTTTTCAAGAAGAGTTGCTCCACCTCTGGCTCTCTCAAGGTTTATCAATGCTTGCACAGCGGCGGAAAGAACGTCTTGCGAAACGGTGGGTGAAGATTTAACTAATTCACGTGCAAAGGTTGCAACCTCAGCTCTACCCAATTGAGATAGTTCTTTGAACTGCTCTTTATTACGTACCAGAACTTCTTCTGAACTTTCTTCTACGTGGGCCGAAGAAAACGAACCAATAACTCGGTAAGCATATTGCCTTACCGCCTTAAACAAGACTTCCACCTTGGGTCCTGCCTTGAAACGAGACCAATCCGCTTCAACTTCTTCCATCCAACGATCATCAGCCTTAACCACGATAGAGTATCGTTTCGCAAATCGCGCTCGTCCATCGATTACCGCTTCGTCGCCCACGACCCAACTTGGAACGCCGACCAATCGACCATTCACCCAGAAGGCAATACCTTGATATAGCGTCGACTTGCTGGATCGGGTTGAATCCACTACATAAGCTTCAGCGGGTGGACATCCCTCAATAACTAAATTTGCTTTTTCTTTTAATCCTGTCTGTTCTCCTAAAGACACAGATTTTCCATTAACTCGCACAACAAACTGTGGATCGTGCAAGAACCTAGCTGATAAGATTTCACGGATTCTGTCTGGTTTTGGCAAGTGACGAGCCACAACGACTGAGAGCTTGGTCCCATGTCCTTGACTTAAAAACTTGGATTCTTTAATAATGCGAAAAGGTGTTTCCTCACTTTGCGTTCCGATTTCGAATCCTGCGCCGTTTCCATCGCGCCAGCTTTCCACGAAATACTGATCCGCAAAGCACAGCAGTCCGTGGCGACCTACACCATTCCGCCCGTACGCCTTACGGTGCCATCCTTTTCGCTCAGCTGGGAACTCAACGTTCGCCCCTTGATGCTTAATACGATCATATCCTAACCTCATCCAGCGGCTCTTAAACTGAGCCGCACTCATTCCGTGGCCATCGTCTTCGACTGTTAAAACCAATTCGCGACTTACAGGAATTACCAAGTCGACCAACGATGCCCCCGCATCCCATGCGTTTGCTACAAGTTCAGTGAGCGCAATTTCAGGGTCATGAGCAATTGGCCCAAGAGTACGTACTAAGTAATCCTCTTCAAAGAATGATCCTGTTCTCGAATCAACTTTTCCTCTTTGTTTTGCCATCAAGGTTTCCTCGAATTAAACGCATCTGCTGCGACGCTATAAATACAAATTTTACTAACACATAGGATAGTAACTGTATTCAATTTTCGCAATAATATGTATTAATTCGAGATTTCCCTATATTGACATCTGCAGTATCAGTTTGCCGCCGCGGGAATGAATAGCTATGACAGGCATGCGACACTGGATAGCGAGTACTCGAGGGCACTTTGGGAGTAAATCTAGGCAGCAGACTGAATCTGGATCACTCAACGCTGCCCATCCTCTCCCACCACATCCTCAATCAACAGCCCGCCCAATCTTGAGTGCGGGCGTGGTCCCGTGGCCATGCCCAGTGCGAACAGGATTTCATCGGGTTTGGGGGAGTCCACTGCGCCGACCTCAACCAGGTTGAAGTGGCTGCGAACATAAGAGGCGTGAATATAATGCAGCGGCATGATGAGTCTGAATCCGGCTGATGCTGTCACCTGAGATGCAGGCACCATGGCTTTGGGGTTACCCAGCACTTCCCGCATGGCCCAGCCCCCTGCTTCGTGCCAGACCGCACCATGCTCCGCCTCGCCGTTCAGGCCAACAATGGCGGCCTTGCCGTAAGACTCCACGTTTTCTTTGCCTAATGCACCGGCCAGGCGTGTTGCCAGATCAAAGCCCACCTGGCGCAGTTCTTTCATGAAATCGATCAGATTCTCTTCATAACGTCCGGCAAATGGGTTTTTTACGACAGCAAAGGCCACTGCGCACTGCAGCGGCTTTTCAAGTACCGGCCCGCCATCATGAAAGATGTCTTCCACCGTCATTACTGTTTTTCTGATTTCGATTGTCATATTCGCTCCTGTTGTTTGTGACTTACCCAGATGACCCGGCACCAATTGCGTCAGGCGTTCAGGGATTTGGAAAGATGGTGGTGGATTTCCAGATTGTCTGACTGTGCCGGCGCGGTCTTTATCGCGCTTTGCCAGGTTTCATGGCACAGACCCAACAATCCAGGATTCACACCCAGTTGCCGGGCAAGATCATGAGAAATACCCAGATCCTTGGCCATCAGATGCAGTCCAAATCCGCCACTGAAATCGCCCCCATTCAGCATATGTTGCTTGACCTTGGTCTCAGAGGCGACATTGCGACCACTGGAGGCGTTCAGCACATCGGCAAATTTTTCCAGATCCAGATCCAGTTTTTCCGCCACTATCAGCGCCTCGGATACGGCCATCAGACCGGCGGCGTAGACATAATTATTCAGAGTCTTCATGCTGTGGGCGGAACCGGTTTTTCCGGTAGGAATAATTGCCGATCCCA
>JBEBTQ010000176.1:0-6981 GCA_040393685.1 Advenella kashmirensis
CACGCTTCGCGCATGGGCAACGAAGAGGGCCGTTCCAGATTCAGCAGCCGCGGTAGCACGCGCCCGTAGCCGCTGGCATCAAGCACAAAGCGCGCCTGCAGAGTGTAAGACTGATTCTGATCGGTGGTGACCGACAGGGTCGCGTGCTCTGGCGTCGTTTCCAGATTGGTGACTGTGTGACCGAAGTAGACGCTTGCGCCTTTTTTCTCTACTTCCTGTATCAATATCTGATCGAATTTCGCGCGCTCTACCTGGAACGTGGTGCCCGGTCCGGGCGTAAACTTGTCGCGAAAATCAATTTCGGTGTACTTGTCGCCCCAGGTGAATGCCGCACCGTTTTTGGACTGGAACCCAGCCTGATTGACCACATCAAGCAGACCCGCCTCTTCCAGAATTTCCATACTGTAGGGCAGCAGACTCTCGCCAATGGAAAATCGCGGAAAGTGCTGGCGTTCCAGAACGCATACCTTCCAGCCACGCTGCACAAGCAGGGCAGCAGCGACCGAGCCGGAGGGGCCTGCCCCGATAATGGCGACATCAGTTTTTGTGGTCAGGGTAGAGGTTGTCATCAGCCAGATCCATTGAGAATAGAAGATGAAGGCTCAGGCGCGTGCAAGCCCTGCGAAGTGCCGTTGTCCGGCTTTGTACCGGGCGCGGACCCGGTTCGCAAATGGTCACGCATGAACCAGAAAGTATATATGACGTTGCAGAGCACGCCCAGCACCACACTCAATCCGAATGTGGAGACAGCAGGGGTGCTGCTGAAATACAGCAGGCCGAAAGTGATCATGGTTGTGACCGAGGCCATGAAGATTCCCGCGGCTTTTTCGTCCGGCGGCAGGCTGTGGGCGCTCGCATACACGGCGTAATCGATGCCGATGGCGGTGACCAGCAGCAGTCCGAAAATGCAGAACAGATTCAGCGGAATGCCCGTCAGGCCCGCCAGACTCATGACGGTCAGCGATGCCGATAGCGGCACCATCAGAATACGCAGTGCAGGTCGGGTGCCAAAGACGCGATACAGAATCAGGAAGCCCACAATATAGGAAAGCAGCTTCAGGGCAATCGCTTCCAGGCGCGTCTGAGCAAAAAGCGTATTGATATGGCTGCGCTGATCGACGAGCGTGACGCCGGGCAGGTCTTGTGTCAGGCCCGACAGCGCGACGGGATCGGTGAGTCCATTCATGGTCACCATGCTTGCGGGGTACCCTTGCTCATCCCGGCCCAGCCACAGCATGCGCCACGGTTCCGCCAGCGGACCGCGCAGGGCTTCGTCAATTGTCACGAGAGGGCGTTTCTGGCGCCGTTCAAGTTCAGCCTGAATGGCTTCGTCGGGTACGCCCAGGGCGAGCAAGGCGGACCAGTCCCGGGGGTGTTGTGTCAAGGCGGTCAGCGTTGTCTTCAGCGCCTGCTGTTCCGAGACCGGATTGACCCATTGGGACAGGGCGCTGTAGTTGCGCAGCTGTTTTTTATCGACCAGCTCATCTAGCCTGCTGGCCAGGCGCTTCTCGGTCTGCAGCAGCGTGTCTTCATCCCTGGCCTGAACAATAAAGTATTGACTGGTCGGTTCAATTCCCGTGAGTCGGCCGATTTCCTGAGCCTGACTGAGCAGGGGGGCGGGTGTGTTGACCCAGTTGCGGATGTCATCATGCCAGTTGCTCAGGTACAGACCGCCGCCGCCAACGAGAAGCAGCAACAGCGCCAGTAAGGGCGTGCGAAGGATGCGCTCACCCGTGCGGGTCACGCCCCGCCTGAGCCTGGCAAGCAGCGCGGGCAGGTGAGTGTACGGGCGCGGTTGCCAGTGATGAAACAGCGCGGGCAGAACAAGTCGGGTGAAGAGGAACGTACTGACCAGTGCCGCTGAAGAAAACACTGCCGTTTGCTGAAGAATGGGCAGGGGCGTCAACAGCAGGAAGAGATAACCGGTAACGGTGACAGAAAGACTGATGATAAAGGGTCGCGCAACGCGTCTTACCGCGGCCCAGGGATGCCAGCGTGAATCCAGCGTGGCATGGCTTAGCCAGTGCAGCGGGAAATCCACCACCAGACCGACCAGGCTGGTGCCGATAATCAAAGTGAGGATGTGGATAGAGCCCAGCAGCGCCACGCAGGCGGCAAAGCCGGCCAGCAGACCGGCAAGCACCGGGATGGCGAGCAGCAGAATGCGGGCTGATCGAAACATCAGCAGCAGAAACAGGATGGTAAGTCCGCTGCCGACAATGCTCATCCAGGTGCTTTCATGGCCGCCCTCGGTTTTGCCCTGGGCGCTATAGATGGCGCCCCCGGTCATGAGCACCTGTACCTGCTCTTCATTGGCCTGCGCACGGGTCTGGTCGATGAGCGATAGCAAGGCTTCATCGCTGCCCGACCCCGCGGCGGGATCAAGTCGCGCACGCATCAGGTACCAGGTCCGGCCGTCAGCTTCTGCCTGCATCGTGTTGCTGGCAATGTCGTAATGTACGGACGAGACCGATTGCAGTTTTTGGGCTAGCGGAGCCGTCAAACCCAGCCAGTCCTGATCGGCAGGCACCAGGCTCTGCTCGCCCAGAGGCGATGCAATGCGCTGGGCGCGCTGTTCAAACCAGGCCTTCGGATCATGCGCCAGGGACTCGCGCAATTGCGCAGACAGGCCGGCCTGGTCCATCTGAATCAGTTGTTCGCGCAGGCTGTCTATGTCGCCCGACACATGCAGATCGACCCGCTCAAACAAATGGCTGTCTGACCATTGTCTGGCCTGTCTTTCGGCTGCTGCCAGGGCTTTTGCACTATCGGTCGCGCCGGTGAGCACAACGATCTGCTGATTAAGTGATTGCCGGACGGCGTCCTGCGCTTTCTGTTCAATATTGCTTTGTGAGCGATCCGGCGGCAGCAGATCCAGCAGGTCGGTATGTACCGGCTGGCGCGCAGTCAGCTGCCATATGGAAAACAGCAATAATCCCGCCAGCGCCAGCAGGTAGAGAGCCGCCCAACCTCGCTCACTGTTCAAGCGCATCTTTGGCATCTGCCGGCAAAGGTTGGTTGATGCGCAGATCCGAGAACAGGATTTCGCTTCTGTCACCCTGGGTTTCGTTAAGCGTCACCTGATTGACGGTCTGCCCGCCGGCGATGGTGATCTGCCGGAAAATCTGTTTGAGCATGGACGAGGACGGTGTCAGCGTGAGTGTCCATTGATCGGCAGTTCCCTGCAGCGACTGCTCGAACTGGCCAGACAGGGCACGTGTATTGCCGGAAAGCAGGTCCATAAAAAGACGGATTTGCGACTTGCCGCCTGCCCCCTGCTGTTGCAGCGGCTGCCAGTTTCCTGCGGCATCTTTCTGCATCATGCCTTCTGGCGTAATCCGGATGGTGCTGGCTATTGGTGTCAGGGTCTGCCATAACAGTCCCTTGTCTGCCTGCATGACGAATTTGCCCTGACTTAACAGCGGCTGGGCCAGCGAACGCAGATAACGCTTTTGCTGCACATCACCTTGAACCGTGCGGTGCGCCGATAGTTGCTTTTCCAGATCCTGCAGGGTGAAGGCCCGGGCGGCACCGCAAAACAGCACGGTAAGCATCGCCGCAAGACAATAAAGAAAAACAGGGCGCAGAGATCGGATCATCGTCATAAAAATGTTGGCGGAATTCAGCCTTCTGTTTGCAGGATACGGCGGATGGTGTCCTGCCATGCCTGCGGGGTTTCAAATTGCATTTCGCGTGTCTTCATGCAGACGGCGACCTGGGTCGTTTCGGCCTGCGTCATGCGTTCGCCGGTAGTGGCGTCGGTAATCACGTAGCGAATACGAAGACGTGATTCCCATTCCGTGATGTCGGCCTGAACCAGCACCTGCTGGCCGAACATGGCCGGACGCACGTATTTGAGCTGCATGGTCACAACCGGCCACACATAACCATCGTCACGCATCCTGTCATAGTTATAGCCTACTTTATCGAGCAGGGCACAGCGCGCGATTTCCAGATATTTCACATAATGTCCGTGCCACACCATCTGCATCGCATCCACGTCGAAAAAAGGAATGCTTATCGGCACGGAAATGCCAAGGCCGGAATGCTTATTCATTGCGCTTCCAGAAGTCATAAAAATTGAACCACTGCAGCGGCGCTTTCGTGCAGACTTTTTCGAGCTGCGCGGCGTACCGCTGTACCCACGTCTGAATCACCTCGTCGCGATCCTGTCGTGACCAGGTAATGCGATCACTCATGCGTTCGCACCGCAAAATATACCTGCCTTGATGTCTTGTGCAGAACAGGGTATTGACGCTGGTCTTCAGCAGCCCCGCCATGAGCCACGGGCCCTGAGGGAAGTGCACAGGAACGCCCAGGAATGAGACAGGCACGACTTTTTCGCCGCGTACCGGCTCCCTGTCGGCGGCGATGGCAATCCATTCGCCATTATCGACCCGCTGCTGCAGCATCATCATGGTGTCGATGTCCAGTTCCGATACCTGCAGCAGACGAATATCGTTGTCCGCGCCCAGCTCTGCCATGGCCTCGTTATACATTTGCGCATGTTTGCTGTGAATCAGAATATTCAGCACCAGTCCCTTATGATGGGACACAAGGGCGCGACTGATTTCCGTATTGCCCAGATGGGAACAGATCAGAATCTGGCCTCGCCCTTTGGCATAGAGCATTTCCTTGTGAATGCCATCGGGATCTTCAATCACGATATGTTCGTAACGCAGTCTTCCCTGCCAGACGGCAAAGCGGTCGATCAGGGCCTGACCGAAAGCCAGGAACTGACGATAGACGGGTAGCGTGGCGGGAATCAGCTCGGGACGGCCGGACCAGTCGCGCAGATGCTGCTGGTATTCGGCAATATTGCGACGCTCTGCCGGCGAGGTCAGATAAAAATACAGCACAACGACCCGCGAGAGGATGGCAAGCAGCCATGCCGGACAGTAGCGGATCAACCGGGTGACCAGCCGAAGAACAAAGCGGTTGCCTCTTTCCTGTCGGGAGGCCCAGTGTTCACTCAATTGCGGCCTCTTTTCAGGGCGCGCCGCAATAACGATGGAAAAAACGGCAGCATGTGCAGGCAGCTGCGCGCATGCATTTTCGACATGAGCAGATTGTCCTGCACCATGCGGTAGTGCGATACGCCATCGGCGGCATATGAAACACGGGTAGGAATCCACAATAACGGGGTGCCTTGCCAGAACAGATGCACCAGAACTTCAGGATCGAAATCCATCCAGTCGCCCAGATAGGGTGTTTCCTTGACGAAGGCGACGGCAGCCAGTGGGTACAGACGAAAGCCGCAAAGGGCATCCGGAATGGCGCGCGAAAGCGTATGGACATGGACCCAGAAGAGGGTGAGCTTGCGTCCGTGGAGACGGGCTGTGGGAATGTCGTCACCATATACCGGACGTCCGCAGATGGCGGCCTCAGGATGCTCCTGGGACAGCGCCAGAAAGGCGGGAATGTCGTCCAGATTGTGCTGCCCATCCGCATCCACCTGAAGTACATGGGTGTAACCCATCTCTGCGGCCAGTTCGAAACCGACTTTGACCGCACTTCCCTTGCCGCCGTTTTGCGGCTTGTGGTGAACACGGACTTCCGGCCAGGTTTTAAACTGGCTCAGCGCCTGGCGCGCGGTAGCATCAGACCCGTCATCGACGATCAGGACGGGCAGCTCATGGCGGCGCAGATGCTGCACGACCGATTTGATCGTTTCCGGATGGTTGTAATAGGGGATGAGTGCAATGGTGCGATTCATGGCGCATTACCCTAACACAAGGTCCGAGAGAAGGAGCATTTGGACAGGCCCGCGATCATAAATAGGGGATAGAACATTCAGATTGCACCTGTGAATGCAATACGTCCGGATGCGGTCATGTTTGCACCGGTACGCACAGTGAAATAAAGTTTTTGCTTTTCATCATCCCATTTTAACGTCATTGCGCAGGGATCCGCAGGGCGCAGAAAATGCTGAAATTTCAGGTTTTCGATTCGCTGAATCTGACCACCCCCCAGCCCGAGTTTGCGGGCCTGTTCCAGCGCCCATCCTAGCTGGGCCACGCCCGGCACCAGCGGAAACGTGGGGAAGTGCCCGGAAAAATAGACAAGATCCAGCGGCACCTGGCCGGTCAGGGAATATTCGAAAGGGGCGGCCTTTGCATCTGTCGTGGCTGATGTGAGGGAACTGGCCTGTTCTGGTGCGGGATTTTCTTGCGGTTCGGCAAGGCGCCATTGCGGGCTGCGCCGCGGGTTCATAAAACAGTCGCGTACCTGTGCCACGGTGATCTTGGATTGTGCATTGCGCGGCAGGGATTCGGGGAATCGCCAGTGTCTAGGCACTGCCAGTGGATCGACATCGGTACGCAGATGCTCGGATAACGTCTGCGTTACGTGTCGGCGGCCCTGCTCGCGCAAGGCCTTCACGCCCGCTTCTGACAGTTCTGCCATTGCGCAGAGTCTTCCGCCCAGCGGGCTGGGCGCGCAGTGAATGTCATTGATGTAGGCATGCGCGAGTGCGGCCTGTTCTACCCGATTCAGCGAGATGCGTTTATCTTCCAGCTTGAGGATCCGGTCGGCCCGCCCCTGCAGAACAAAGCTTGTATCCTGACTCAGGTCGATCACATCTGCCGTCTGTTCTGCACCTTCGGTCCACGGGGAAGTGGCAATCAGACGGTCTTCGCTGTCGGTTCTGAGCGCCACGCCGGGCAATGGTGTCCAGGCAGGCTGCTGGTGGCGGGTTGCAATGACGCCGGTTTCCGTACTGCCATAGATTTCATGCAGGGGCCACTGACGCTCCAACAGGGCGCGGCGCGCGGTCTCTGCAAGCGTACCGCCGGCTGAGACGACACGAGCCAGGCGCTTCTGTATCTGTTGCCATGGCGTACTGTCGGGCAGGCGCTGCAGCAGGGCAGGACTGGTAATCCACACACATTTGTCCTGGGACACGGTGTGTTCGATCAGGGTTTCGGGATAGCGCGCCTGCTGACGATCCAGAACAAGTCCGGCATGCAGCGGCACCATGAC
>JBEBTQ010000177.1:0-6954 GCA_040393685.1 Advenella kashmirensis
ATCCAGTGCCTTAACCAGCTTGGCGACGCCCCAAATTCTATATCCAATTATACAGTGGATGCCGGCTGATACCGTGACAGATAACGACCTGTTTTAACCACTGGCGTGCCTCTGGATGAGAGGTGAACGCAGATTCTACACGATCAACACAGGCCTTTGCCTGCTCTGACGAGGAAAACGCCGCAAAAAAACACGCGCCGGATCCGGTCATTCTGGCCGCAATTCCCAAAGACTCAAGCCAGCCAACAATAAGCGAAAGCGGTTTGAAGTGGGCACATGCTGCTGCCTGCAGATCGTTTTTGCCAAACTGATGAATATCGTGTCCAGCAAAGTCGTGCATTATGATGGATTTTGTGTCTCTTGTCAAATCGGGTGAGGCAAATACTGTTGCAGTTGCGACACTCACTGACGGGACAAAAAGCACATAGGTGGCCGGGGGCACAGCACAGGGCTGCAATGCTTCGCCTATGCCTTCTGCAAACGCCGACTCGCCGAAGATGAATACGGGCACATCGGCGCCCAGGGAAAGACCCAGTTCCTGCAGCTGCGCGCGGGAAAAACCGCAATTCCACAGGCGGTTTAGCGCCACCAGGGTACTGGCAGCGTCACTGGAGCCGCCGCCCAGCCCCCCGCCTGCAGGAATATGCTTGTCGACCCGGATCGAGGCCCCTACTCCGGCATTTGACTGCGGACCGGCATGCTGCTGCAGTAAACGCGCTGCACGCACAATCAGGTCGCTGTCATGGGGTACGCCCGGTACATCGGTCTCTCGCACAATCTGCCCGTCATCGCGCAGCGTGAAATCCAGCCGGTCAGCCAGGTCAATAAAGGTAAAAACGGTTTGCAGCAAGTGCAGGCCATCAGCACGCCTGCCGGTCACGTGCAGAAACAGGTTCAGCTTGGCAGGCGCCGGTACATCTTTCAGCGAGTTCATTCGCTCTCGGTCACCACTCTGACGGTTACCCGATCATTGGACACCGTGCGCTCGAAATTCAGTCGTGTCGGGCCCTTGCTGTCGAAGCTCGACATCGTCACATGCCAGCCGGACTCATCAAATTCGCTGTTTTTCGCAGTATTTGCCCCTGCTGCTGCGCCATCCTGACCATTGCGCTGTCCTTTGAGCCAATGACGCATGCCACTGACAGGAATGGCGCTGCCCAGGACCTCGGCCACCAGGGCATCAGGATCTGCCGCAACGGTCCGCTTTCCATTGGAACGCGTCAATACGGCCTGGTTGTCGGAAACCACTACGCGGGCCAGTGTGGATCCCAGTGGATTGGTCAGATCCAGTGTAAGGACAGAACCGGTATCCAGCCAGGTGAAGCCGCCCTGGACCGAGTCGCGATTGCGCTCGGTACTTTTGTCATAGACATTCAGTGCGAAGCGGCCGGCACGCTCGAAGGTGCCATCCGCAGAAGCCGTCGCCGGCACCCTGGGGGCGGTTGGGACGGTAGAACACGCAGCCAGTGTGGCTGCCACCAGACAGCTTGCGGCAAGCCGGCCAAAGCGTGGTACAGAAAAAACATTCATTTAAGACGAACTCCCAGTCGTTTGAGGGTATCTTTGAGCGTCGGATTGGTCTTGTCCAGTTTCCAGCCTTCCTTCAGCAACCCACGGGCACGCTTTTTGTCGCCATTGGTCCAGTAGATTTCAGCCAGGTGGGCTGCGATATCGGCCTGAGGCGACAATTCGAAGGCATTTTCCAGATACTGGGCTGCCAGTGCCACGTTGCCCAGCCGGAACTGCAGCCAGCCCATGCTGTCCAGAATAAAAGGATTACCCGGTGCCAGCTGAACAGCCTTGTCCAGCAGGATCTGGGCCTGATCCAGGTTGATGTTCTGGTCGGCAAAGACGTAACCGAGGGCATTGTAGGCATCCGGCGAGTCTGGTTTCAGGACCATGACCCGACGCAGCAGGGTTTCCATTTCGGGAATATTGCCCTGCCGCTCATAAAGCATGGCCAGATCATATTTGATGGCCGGGCTGTCCGGCAAGGCCTTGTCGGCCTTCACCAGACGGGCAATGGCCCGATCTGTGCGACCGGCAGCAGCCAGAACCTGCGAAGCAGACAGCTCAACAATGATTTTGTCATCCTTGGTTTCTGTGCGGATGCCGTCCAGCAGACTCAGCGCCTTGTTCAGGCTTCCAAGCTTGCCATACAGCGCAGCCTGCTTCATGCGGATCTGGGGGATGGCCACGGACTCATCGATTTTTTCAAGCTGGGCGATGGCCTCGCGATAATGTCCCTGATCCTCTTCGATCTGTGCGTACAGCAGGCGCGCGTCAGTGGACTGACCCTGAGCATCGGTTTCGGCATCGGACAAAGCGTCGCGCCTTTGTTCCTGCACCTGCAGAAATTCATCCAGCCGGGCCTTTGCGGTCTTATAGCGTTTTGCCTGGTAATTGACCTGCGCTTCCAGATAGAGCAGATCAAAGTCTTCCGGGAAGCTGGCGCGCATTTGCTTCAGGTCACGCAGCGCTGTTTCGAACTTGCGGTCGTCAACCAGCTGACTGATGTAAAGAAGACGCACACGCCGGATATTCGGGTGTTTCTCAATGAAATTTCGTGCCAGAGACATGGCCTGGTCGTGATTGATCTTGACACCGTATTGCAGCACGCGTTCGGCCGCCGCATCGGAGTTGGGATCCAGCATCATAGAACGATGCGCTGCCTCCCAGGCCAGGACCCGGTTGCCGGCCTGGGAGGCCAGATCAGCAAGCAACAAATGCGCCACCGACAGCTTGTCACCATTGTTATGGATGACCTCGGTAAAGACGCGCAGCGCTTCTTTTTTTTCCTTCATACGGGCCACGACAGCGGCAGCCTGGTAGAGCGCGCGATCCTTGTTTCCTGCCTTTGCAATACGTTCCCGCAGGGCCTTCACAATGCCGGTGATATCGCCGTTACTGGCAGACAGTGCCAGAGTGGCGGCCGCGGCCTCTTCGTCACCCGGCGCAAGCTGACTCCACAGACGGGCAGCCTTAGTGGCTTCGCGAGGCTGGGAAGCGGCAAGGTAAAGATGCATGGCACGCTTGGCCAGGCGCGGGATTTTTTTGTCCTCGGCAAGCTCCATGGCCGTCTGCGCGGCCAGATCGATTTTGCCGTCCTGGGCCGCGATTTCCATGACCAGCAGGCGATAGATATCGTCCGCTTCGGTGTGGTCTACCAGAACAACGGGCCGGGCCTTTTCGTTTGGCACAAAATCCAGCATGGCACGCCTGTCCACCGGCTGGTCGAACTGGGCATGCGCAGCGGCAGTCCACAGTAGCGGAGCAACAAGAACTGCGGCGCGAATAACGCTTTTCATCGGAATCACAGGCAGATGGGGCAATGACGGATAACAAAAAACAAATGGTATCATCACTCCTTAGTTATTATTAATAAATCCTTAAAATATAAGCATTTTATCGGCGGCGCCATACCGGGTTGCGAGCCGGTTACATGCCCGCTTCCTATGCCCGAACTACCCGAAGTTGAAACCACCCGCAGAGGTCTGGATATGATCATTACCGGCAAGCGGCTGCTTGCGGTACACGTTCATGAGGCCCGCATGCGCTGGCCGATTCCGCTGGACCTCAATACCCTGCTGCAGGGCAGACAGCTTCTGGCGTGTGAGCGCAGGGGCAAATATCTGCTGTTGCGCTTCGAACACGGCACGCTGCTGGTTCATCTGGGCATGTCTGGGTCGCTGCGTCATGTCGAAGACGGAGCTTTCCTGCGCAAGCATGATCACGTGGAATGGTGCTTTGAAGGCGCCACGGTCCGACTGAACGACCCGCGCCGTTTTGGCGCCGTGCTGTGGCACCCGGACAACGCCGGCCCCATAGCGGCGCATCCGCTGCTGCAGAACCTGGGCATTGAACCCTTCGATCCCGCCTTCACGCCCGCCCTGCTCTACGCCGGTCTGCAGAATCGCAGTATCGCCGTCAAGCAGGCGTTGCTGGGCGGGCAGATCGTGGTTGGGGTCGGAAATATTTATGCTTCGGAAAGCCTGTTCGCGGCACGCATTCATCCGCGCACGCCCGCCAATCGAATTTCGCTGGCCCGGGCCACAAGGCTGCACGGGGCGATCCTGGATACCCTGAACAAGGCCCTGGACTCCGGTGGCAGCACCTTGCGCAATTACACAGGAACTCAGGGTGAGCCGGGCGCCTATTTTGCGATTCATGCTGCCGTGTACGACCGGGAAAATGAGCCCTGCCGTCAGTGTGGCACGGCCATCCGCAAAATCATCCAGGGTCAGCGCGCAACCTATTTCTGCCCTAAATGTCAGCGCTATTGATGACCTTGCCGGGATTCATCAGGATATGCGGATCCAGCGCCCGTTTGATTTTGCGCATGAGCGCCAGCTCTACCTCTGATTTGTAAAGCGGCAGCAGGTCCTTTTTCAGTTGTCCCACGCCGTGCTCCGCACTGATGGAGCCGCCAAACGCATGCACGCTGTCATGGACCAGGGTGTACACCTGGGGCTGTAAAGTGAGAAAGGCTGCTTCGTCAGATCCTTTTGGCGCAGCCACGTTGTAATGCAGATTGCCGTCGCCCAGATGCCCGAAAACAATATGGCGTACACCGGGGAACGCCTTCTGCAACTGCGCATTGGTCTGTTCGACAAAATCGGTCATGCGAGAAACGGGTATGGAAACGTCATGCTTTATGTTCTTGCCCATCTGTTTTTCCGCAAGAGGAATGCTTTCCCGCAAATGCCACAGTTCATTGCTCTGCGCAATAGACGCGGCAATCACGGCATCCACCACATCGCCCGATTCAATGGCTTCACCCACGATTGCTTCAAAACGTTCACGGCCGTGCTCGGCACTCTCGCTGTCGGAAATCTCCAGCAGGGCAAACCAGGGACATTCACGGGTCGCCTCGTCAAACGGCCATTTCTGCTGTTCGAACTGGCGCGTGACCGCGTCCAGGCAGTAATGGGAGATAAGTTCAAAACCCGTGAGTGCGGCGCCAAAGCCCTTGCGCGCCCGGGAGAGCATGCGCACAGCCGAAGGCATATCACTGAACGCCAGCATGGCCGTGCAGCGCGCCACAGGCTGCGGATACAGCTTAAGCGTGGCTGCCGTAATAAAACCCAGCGTCCCTTCGCTGCCAATATATAGGTCACGCAGATCGTAACCGGTGTTGTCCTTGCGCAGACCTCGCAGGCCGTGCCAGATATCCCCGTCGGCAGTGACAACCTCCAGACCCAGGGTGAGATCACGGGTATTGCCGTAACGAAGCACCTGGGTGCCGCCGGCATTGGTTGCCAGATTGCCGCCGATGGTGCAGCTGCCCTCTGCGGCCAGACTCAGCGGGAACAGGCGATCTGCCGCTGCCGCTGCTTCCTGCACCTCTTTGAGGGTACAACCGGCCTGAACGGTTATGGTGTCATCATTGGTGTCGACTTCCAGCACACGATTCAGGCGCTTGAGTGAAATCACAATGCTGTTGCCTTGCTGATCGGGCGTGGCACCGCCGCAAAGCCCCGTATTGCCGCCTTGAGGCACCATGGGAACCTGGTGTTCGATGCAAAGCCTGACAATCTGCGCAATGTCTTCGGCGCTGCCTGGCCGCACTACTGCCAGCGCATTTCCGGTGTAGCGGCCACGCCAGTCGGTCAGGAAGGGTTGTGCCGCTTCTTCTGTGAGCACGTGCTCTGTGCCCACAATGTTCTGCAATGCTGCCAAGAATGTCATATTTATTTGCCCTGTTCCGGATGCCATGCTGCCACAATCGGTTGTTCGAAGAGGTCGCTCCGATATGCGCTGGCAACAGACGTATAATACAGTCCTCATTCTACCGAAAATTCCCGTTGTTGCCCGGCCCCGCCACACGCGTAGTCGCGACAATTCTCCCTCACAGGATAGCCAATGACCCTTGTTCTTCCCGAAACCGTTTTCAAGGCCTATGACATTCGTGGTACTGTTCCCGAACAGCTGAACGCGTCCTTCGCGTATCTGCTCGGGCGTGCCCTGGCCCGCCGGACCCGTTCCGCCGGTGCTGACCGCGTCGTGGTCGGCTACGACGGTCGCCTGTCCAGTCCGGAATTGTCTGAAGCGCTGCAAAAAGGCATCGTGGACGAAGGCGTGGATACCGTGGACATTGGCATGGTGCCCACACCGCTGGTGTATTTCAAATCCTATTCGGAAAAAATCGGCACCGCTGTAGCGATCACGGGCAGTCATAATCCACCGCAATACAACGGCTTCAAAATGATGGTCGACGGCAAGGCCCTGTATGGCGATGATGTATTGGCACTGCGGGAAGAAATGCAGGCGCTGCAGGCAGAACCTGTCGCTGCCGAAAAAGGCCGCATTCATAAACAGGACATTGTGCAAACCTATATCGACCGCATTGTGTCGGACGTCAAACTTGCCCGCCCCATGAAAATTGCGGTCGATTGCGGCAATGGCGTCGCCGGCATCGCTGCGGCAAAGCTGTTCCGTGCGCTGGGTTGCGAGGTCACTGAACTGTTCTGCGAAGTGGACGGCGCGTTCCCCAATCACCACCCGGATCCTGCCGATCCGCATAATCTGGAAGACCTGCAACGCACTTTGCAGGAAAGCGATGTGGAAATCGGCCTGGCCTTTGACGGCGACGGTGACCGCCTGGGTGTGGTCACCCGCAGTGGCAGCATTATCTGGCCCGATCGCCAGCTGATTCTGTTTGCGCGCGACATTCTTTCTCGCCAGCCAGGTGCCACCATTATCTATGACGTCAAATGCAGCCGTCACGTGACCACATCTGTTCAGGAAGCCGGCGGCAAGCCCCTGATGTGGCGCACCGGCCATTCGCTGATCAAGGCGAAACTGGCCGAAACAGGCGCCCCCCTGGCCGGCGAGATGAGCGGCCATATTTTCTTTAAGGAACGCTGGTACGGTTTTGATGACGGCCTGTACACCGGCGCGCGCCTGCTGGAGATCCTGTCGCGCGCAGAGGATCCGACAGCCGTGCTTGACGCC
>JBEBTQ010000178.1:0-6953 GCA_040393685.1 Advenella kashmirensis
CAGGACACAACGCAAGATCAGTCCCTGCTTTTTGCATTCGGCAAGTGCGCGTATCAGGCTGCGATGGTCTTTCAGCGGATTCCAGCGTGCCACAAAACCAATTACCGGTTCGTCGGCATCGATTTGCCATTCCTGGCGAAAACGCGCACGCGCCTGTGGATCAGGCTGCCAGCGTGTCAGATCGTAGCCATTCTGAATGACGACCATTTTGTTAGCGTCGTAGCCCCATTGCACATGGCGGGCACGGGCACCCTCGGCGCAACAGACAATGGTCTGCGGCAGCCATCCGGAAACCAGCCCCGAAAAGCGCGCCAGTAGCCAGGCCGATTTGCTGCTGCTTTTCAGATTTTCACCGGAATTGCGAATACCCCAGGCGATATGCCGCAAGCCAGCCATTCTTGCGGCCAGCCCGCCGATAGCATCTGCGTGATACATCCAGGTCTGTACGACATCAGGCTTCAGGGAAATAAGCGTACGGCGCAATGCCATGAAATCGGCCGGCGTGATTTTACCGGGCTTCATGTCAAGTGTAATAACGTTGATACCTGCATCGCGCAGGCCGGCTCCATACAGGCCGTCGTCGGTGAAACTCACCAGCGTATGACGAATGCCATGGGCGGGCGCCATCAGCAAACGGTTCAGCACGGCTTCGGCACCGCCCTGCCCCAGGCCGCTAATGACATGTACCACATGCAGCGTCACGTTCGCTTGCTCCGCTTCCGCCATTATCGCTGCTCCGGCGGCGACGCAGATGTCGCAGACGTCGCTGATGACGTTGGGGATTTACCCAGGACGGAATCGAACAGGAACTGCCACTGCTCCAGCACGGCGTCCAGACTATAGCGATCACGCACCGAAACGGTCGCACGATGACCGAGCTCGCGTCTTAGAATTTCATCTGTCATAACCTGGTGCAACGCATCCTGCAAGCCGGCTTCATCCGTCAGTCCTACCAGGATGGCATCGCGCCCGTCACGTGACAGCTCAGCGGGTCCACTGGGGCAATCCATGGTGACGCAAGGCAGGCCCAGCGCCATGGATTCCAGCAGCACGTTGGGGAACCCTTCTACTTCGGAAGTCATTACAAAGGCATCGGCACGACTCAATTCGTCCCAGGGGTCGTCGGTTTTGCCGGGCAAATGAATCCGGTCAGCCAGACCCAGCTTGCGCACTTTTTCCTGCAGCAGGCTGCGCAAGGGACCGTCACCCCAGATCGTCAGATCCCAGTCGGGCACCTCGGGCGCGAGACGGCTGAAGACATCAATCAGCATTTCAAAACGCTTGGTCGCCACGAAGCGCCCCATGGCACACAGCAACTTGCGACGATTGTCTTCCGATACACTCGCGCCTGCGTCGTTCGACCCCGACTCTGATTGTGGTCTCGTATCCGTTTTTGACGCCGCCTCCGCCGTGGAGCCTGATCCCGCCTGCGCGTCCTCCCCCTCAGCTGCATTCGCCGCAGTTCTGGAAGACACATACGTTACCCTGCCCGTGCCATCAGCCGCCCTGGCAGCCGATTCCAGCGCAGGTGGCAATGGATTCGGTATCACCGCGACATGCTTTAGGCCAGGCACAACGCGGCTAAACACCTCGGCAGCCTGCTGTGTCTGCAGCATCACGGCATCCGCTTCCGGATACAGAATCTGACGCGCCCGGGCCAATACCGAACTCACATTCTTGCTCGCCGCTGGGTTGGTTCTTTCGCACACAATGACAGGAATATCCATGCCCTTGGTCGCTGCCAGAACCATCACGTTTACATTGGTAAGAAATGACACGATGACATCGGGCGCTTCTTCCTGAATCAGCCGACGCAAAACCAGTGGCTTGGCCAGGGTCCGGAACATGCCCGGGCCGCTAAGGTGTCGTGAGACCCAGCTCTGGCGTACCCCCGGATCCAACGGATAAAACGACTGTCCGGTTCCCCGGGAATAGGTTGGCATCAGGCAGACATCGTTACCCTGCTTCACCCAGGCGTTGGCCAGTGAGGCGGCGACGCGCTCGGCACCGCCGGCATTCATGGAACTGACAAGTAACAGAATTCGCACAGACTACTCCTTCATATTGCAGACAGGGATATTCATGGTTTGATTCCGTATTCATCCAGCCATGCCTGAAGCATCAGAATACCCCACAAGCGGGCGCTGTTGTCAGCCTGTCCGCGCTGATGCTGCTGCCAGATTTCACTGACGCGTTGTGCATCCAGCAGATTCTGTGACTGCAGACGAGGCACAGCCAGCAACTGTTCACCCCATTCGCGCAGTGGTCCCCTGAGCCACTGACCCATGGGCACGGAAAACCCTTTCTTGGGACGGTCCAGCATCGCCGGGGGAACGTGGCGATACAGCAGCTGTTTAAGTATCCATTTGCTGTTATTGCCACGCAGCTTGTACTTCTCGTCCAGACTCCAGGCAAATTCATAAACACGGTGATCAAGCAGCGGCACCCGGGTCTCCAGCGAGACCGCCATGGCGGCACGATCCACTTTGACCAGAATATCATCGGGCAGATACGAAACCGTATCGATGGCCATCATGGTATCGAGCAGACTGTCCAGTGGCGCTTCAGCAAACGCAGTCGGTGGTTCTGTCGCGCCCTTCAGAATCTCTGTCGGATCCTGCCAGTAAGACACAAACTGGCGATAAAACGCCACCATATTCTTCGCGCCCAACACCTGCTGCAGCTTGTCAAATTTTTCCGCGCGCGGGCCCGACAGTAGACTGCCTGCCAGGCGCGCGCCCCCACGCAGTGGCGCTGTCAGTCCGGTCGGCACACGCTCGCGCTTGCGCCACCATTCGCGCACCCGCTGATATCGCGAATAACCGCCAAAGAGTTCATCACCTGCATCGCCCGAGAGCGCTACCGTGACTTCCTGGCGCGCCATGCGCATCACCAGCGCCGTTGGTATCTGCGACGAATCGGCAAAGGGTTCGTCATACATCCGCGGCAGCGAGGGAATCAGATCCAGACTGTCCTGTGCACTGACATAAAGCTCGGTGTGATCAGTGCCCAGGTGACGCGCCACCTCGGCTGCATATTCGGCTTCATTGTATTCAGGTTCGGTAAAACCAATCGAAAAGGTCTTGAGCACGCCTGCAGTTTCTTCACGCGTCAGACTGGCTATCAGTGATGAATCAATCCCGCCGGACAGGAAGGCGCCCAACGGCACATCTGAGAGCAACTGACCGCGGATTGACTGTCGCAACACCTGATCGAGCGCATCAACGGCCTCGTCGTCGCTGGCAAATTGCTGACGCGGCTGATGCCGTGCCACTTCCAGTGCCGACCAGTAAGCCTGCGACTGCGGCCAGTTGCGGTTTTCGATATCCTCTAAAGACAGGCGCAGCCAGTGACCCGGCAGCAGCTTGCGAACGCTGGAAAAGACGCTGTAAGGCGCGGGAATGTAGTTATGGCGCAGGAACAAGGCGATCGCATCGCGGTCCAGTTGCTGATCAAATCCCGGCAGGGACATGAGCGCTTTGAGTTCGGACGCAAACATCAGGCCCTGTGATGCGTAGCCGTAATATAGCGGTTTCTCGCCGAAACGGTCACGCGCCAGCACCAGGCTGCGGGTCTGACGATCCCAGACAGCGATGGCAAACATACCCACCATCCGTTTGAGCGTCTCTTCCACACCCCATATCATCAGGCCGGCAAGTATGGTCTCGGTGTCTGAATGACCACGCCATGCATGACTGTACCCATCCTTTACCAGCGCTTCGCGCAATTGCGGATGGTTGTAGATCTCGCCATTGAAGATCAGCATAAATCGCTGATCGGCGCTGGCCATGGGCTGATGTCCCTGTTCAGACAGGTCCTGAATCGCCAGGCGGACATGACCAAACGCCACGGGGCTGGTGTTGTCTTCCCAGAATCCGTTACTGTCCGGTCCGCGATGGGCGATACGGCTGCAGCTGTCCGCCAGCAGCGTTTCCTTGTGTTCAAAGCGTCCTACCAGCCCGACAATCCCGCACATAAGCCTTGCCTATTCCTTTTTATCGTGATGTATATCGTCGAAAACCCGTTGCCACAGCGACAGAATCCGCCGCATGGAAAAGCGGTCACGCACATCGACAGCGCGACTGGCCAGCGTTTTGCGCAACTGCCTGTCATGCATCAGGCCGGACAGCGCGGCCGCCAGCGCCTGAGGATCCTCTACCGGCGCCACCAGCAGACCGTCAATATCCGGACGAATGATTTCGCGGGGCCCGGTTTCACAATCGAAAGCAACGCTGGGCATGCCGCAGGCCATGGCTTCCAGCAGACTGTTGGACAGGCCTTCCACACGTGAGCTCAGCACATAAATATCACAAGCGCCATACCACTGCTGCATATTGCCCACGCGTCCGGGCATGCTGATCCGGTCAGCCAGACCCGCAGCCTCTACCTGCTGCTCAAGTCGCTCGCGCTCCGGCCCTTCTCCCAGAATGACCAGATCCCAGTCCGGGAAGACCTCGGCCAGATCCCGGAATGAGTCAATCAGTATATCGAAACCCTTGTCGGTGTGCAGCCGCCCGACAGCCAGCAGACGGCAGCGCCCATTGCGCGCAGGCGGCGGTACTTGCGGCTCTCCATTGGCCAGAGGCCAGTGCACGGCATTCGGAATCACTGCCATGTTCGAGCCCGGCACGTGATTGACAATCCAGCTGGCCGTGTCACGGGTCAGCGCCACCACTTTCGCCGCGCGGGGATAAGTGCGACGGCGCAATTTCAGCCATAGTGAAGACAGGGTCTGAGAAGGTGGATGCGTATGTTCGGTGGCAATCACGCGGCATGGCAGGCCCATTGAAGCAATCACCGACAGCACCGAGGCGGTTGTCATCATGCCCAGCACAATATCAGGGCGATACTTCTGCATGGCCTTGCGCAGCGCATACAGGCGGCGCAGATTGGCCAGCAGCCCCTGCAGACCCGCGGTATTCAGAGACACCCGCTCGATATGCCGGTTCAGTTCATACACATCGCCGCTGGCATCGGTCTGCGTCACCACGGTCACATCATGACCATGGATATGCCATTGGTTGGCCAGATCGACCGCGACCCTTTCCGCCCCACCTGCGTGCAGCGAGTGGATAAAAATCATGATCCTCAGGGAAGGTGACCTGGCAGTCGTGGATGGAAAAGACATATTACTCAGTGGGTTTGTCGACCACAGATTTCTCTACAGCAGACTGTTCTGCAGCAGCGTCTTCCGGCGACGATGTTTCTGAAGTTGATGTGCCCGACACATTATGGGTCAGGGTCACAAAGACATAGCAAATATAGGAAAGCAGATACATGCAGCTGGTTGCCAGCATGATCCCTTCGACACCCATCATGGGCGCCAGAATCTGGTTGAGCACAGCCTTGAGCGCGAAATTGGCCACGGCAATGGCGGCCATCAGTCGGTAGCGGTTCTGGCTGGCCATCAGCTGCACCAGAATCAGCACGCCGAAATAAAATGGCAGTTGCAATATTCCCCAGCGCAGCACACTGGCAACGGCCATCGTATCATCGGCCGTGAACGCGCCTTTTTCAAAAAGTATTTTAACGATCCAGGGAGCCAGTACCCAACAGACGGCAACAGCCACAATACCACCGACCAGCATCAGCGCCGACCATTTCAACGCCATATTCCGGGCGCGATGTGCATTGCCCTGGCTTTGCACGTCGGCCAGCACAGGCAGCGCAGCGCGGCCTACAGATGCCGCACCTAAACCGATAATCAAAGACAGCAGCCTGGCGGCATAGCCCAGCGTCGCATTGGCATTTTCACCCAGCTTTGCCGCCGCAATCTGATCCAGCGGGCCCACAAAGCTCATGGCAATCTGCCCGATAAGCATCACGCCTGCCGCATTCAGCAGCAACGGCCACTGATGGGATTTAAACGTAAAACTGGGCACACCCCAGATACCGTCGTCGGCCTTGCGCGACAGGATGGTGAGCCAGATTGTCTGAATCAAATAACCTACCAGCGTGCCCAACAGCAGCGGCATCACACTGACGTCGCCCGGCGTGAGCAGAATCCAGGCCAGTATCATCAGGGCTGGCACACTTTCAAGCAGCGTATTGACGTGCCGCTCGTGCGCGCGCAGCCGCGATGTACCAACACCAATCAGCAGGGTCAAAAGCGCAGCCGGCGCAAAAGCCCAGATCAGCTCGGTACTATGCTGTCGCGTAGCCTCGCTCAGATTGCCGCCGGCATATTCCAGAATATACGGCCACAACAGCCAGGTAAGTACCGCCGTCACCACGCCAATGGCCAGCACCCAGCCCTGCAGTTCGCGAATGAACTGCACTCTTTCGGCGTTCGGCGCATAGCGCGTCTTGACCAGAACCGGGATGAGCACAATGGAAAAGGCGCCCACAATGGTAATTGGCAGCCAGTTCGCCATGGTCATGGTGAACTGATAGGCGTCAACCACCTCGCTCACGCCATAACGATGCGCGACCGCCATTTCCTTGAGCGCGCCGGCCGCTTTGCCGATCAGCAGGAAAAATGCCACCCGCATCGCGCCTTGCGCGATACGCAAATGATCAGGATGCAGCCCTTTGAACCGCCCGATAACCCGCTTCAAGGATCAACGCAGGAATTGGGTATACCAGGGCATGGCCACCTCTATCCCTTCCAGGATATTGTGGGTGGGGTTGTAGCCCAGCTGGTCATGCGCTTTTGTAATGTCTGCCTGAGAGTGGCGCACATCACCATTTCGGAAATCCCGGTACACAGGTTGTTTCTCGTATTTCACGCCGTTTTTCTCCAGCGTGCTGGCAAGATGGGCGAACAGCTCATTCAGGCTGGTGCGCGCATTCACGGCGACGTTGAACACCTGGCTGCCCTGCTCCGGCATATTAGCTGCCGCCAGCAGATTGGCCTGCACCGCATTCTCCACGAAGCAGAAATCCCGGCTGGTTTCCCCATCGCCATTGATGAAGACGTCTTCACCCTTGATCATGGACGCTGTCCATTTGGG
>JBEBTQ010000179.1:0-6933 GCA_040393685.1 Advenella kashmirensis
CATGCTGTCATCGGTACCAATGGTGCGGGCAAGTCCACTCTCACCTATCTTCTCTCCGGAGAACTGCCACTCACCAATGGACAGGTGGTGCTGCGTGGTCAGGATGTCAGCAAGTGGTCACAACCTGCACGAGCTCAGGCGGGACTTGGTCGCAGTTATCAACGCAATAATATTTTTCTGCCGCTCAGCGTACGCGAAAACTGTCGGCTGGCAGCACAGGCCAAGGTACAAAAGCCCTGGCAGTTCTGGTCGGCGGCACAACAATGCCGAGTCAGTCTGGAGCTGGCCGATCAGGCGCTGTCTCACGCGGGACTGGAAAAGCAGGCAATGACCACGGCGGCGAATCTTTCTCACGGGCAGAAGCGGCAGCTTGAAGTGGCCATGTGCCTGGCCCAGAAACCCGATGTGCTGCTGCTTGATGAACCGCTGGCCGGCATGGGTGCGGAAGAATCGGAGCGAATGCTGGCGCTGCTGCATCATCTGAAAAAAGATCTGGCCATTCTGCTGATTGAACATGATATGGATGCCGTCTTTGCCGTTGCCGATCGTCTGACCGTGATGGTCAATGGTTCTGTTCTGGCCAGCGGCCTGCCCGATGACATACGCAATAATGCGCAAGTGCAGACTGCTTACCTGGGAGAAAGTCATGCCCAAAGCAGCGAACAGCTCGTATCGCTTTAATGGCAAGTGAAACATGACAGATAACATCATTCTTGCACGGGATATTCATGCATGGTATGGCTCAAGCCATATTCTGCATGGCATAGACTTCAATCTGCGCCGCGGCGAAACCGTAGGTCTGCTCGGGCGCAACGGCATGGGGAAATCCACACTCATACGCAGCATTCTTGGGCATGTGAAGCAACGTTCCGGTCAAATACAACTCATGCAGAAGGAAATGTCGCAGACGCGCCCTTACCAGGCAGCAAGAATGGGCATTGCCTATGTACCCGAAGGTCGCGGTATTTTCCCGAACCTGAGCGTACGTGAAAATCTGCTCATGTGTGCCCGACCTGCAGCCGGCGACGTTGTAGGCTGGGATCTGGATCGGACCCTGCAGACTTTCCCGCGTCTGGCGGAGCGTCTTGATAATATGGGCGATCAGCTCTCTGGTGGAGAACAGCAAATGCTGTCTATCGGCCGCGCGCTTATGACCAATCCGATGGCAATCATTCTGGATGAAGCCACCGAAGGTCTGGCGCCACTGATTGTGGAAGAGATCTGGCGGGTTATTGCGCTGATTCGCACCACAGGACTGGCGACCATGGTGGTCGATCGCAATTATCGCAAGGTCATGGATCACGCCGACAGACTGGTGGTGCTGGAAAAAGGCAGAGTCGTTCTGGAAGGTGACGCGGCACAGCTGCGCAATGAGCCTGAGCAAATTCACCAGTTTTTGGGCGTCTGAATGCGCGTGCGATCCAAAAGTCTACATTCATTCGGCCAGGCGCTCTATCGCCAGCAGATACGGTGCCGGTTTTTTGCGATTGGTAAACTGGTATTTCAACACTCGATATGCTGACGGGTTCAGGCTGGCAGTAAAGGGATCCAGCTGCTGACTTTCCAGCAGGCCCGCGGGGTGTCCGGGATACACAGCGACCAGCAATAACCCGCCAGGCAGCAGCAGCGTCAGCGCGTGCTGCACTGCAAGCAGCGTCTCATCAACCTGGGTTGCCAGCGATTTATCCGCACCAGGCAGATAGCCCAGATTGAAAACAATGGCATTCACAGCATCTGACACGTAGTCTGGCAGACGGGAATGGCTATCCTGTATCAATGTGGCCCGATGCTGCAGATTATCGGCCACGAGCGCTCTCTGAGTTGCCATCAGGGCAGCGGGCTGCACATCAAATGCGAATACCTTGCCGGTATCCCCAACGAGCCGGGCGAGCAGGAGGGTGTCATGGCCGTTGCCCATGGTCGCATCAATGGCACGACCACCTTCTTCAAGGTGGCTTTCAAGCAGAGAATGAATAAACTCAACGGTTTTAGGCAATGACATGGCAAAACCTAAGAACTAAGACGCTACGAAATGCTTTTCAGGATTTTAACCAGACGATCATCACGATAGCGCTGCAGTTCTTCGACCGACTTTCCGTTGCGTGCCTGTAGAGCACCTTCTATCATGCGTTCGCGCAATTCCGGTGTCATGCGTGGATTGCCCAGATCATCCATCCAGGATTCCATCGCAGGCTGCAGATGATCGATCAGATGTGCCAGACCGGCATTGCCGCCGGCAAGATCAAAGACGGCCTGCGGGCCCAACAGTGCCCAGCGCAGACCCGGCCCCTTGCTCATGGCTGCATCGATATCCTGCACACTGGCAATATTTTCATTGACCAGGTGCATGACTTCGCGCCACACCGCAGCCTGCAGGCGATTGGCAATATGACCCCGGATTTCACGATTCAGTCGAATGGGATGCTTGCCGACTTCACGATAAAAATCCATGGTCCGCTGTATGCATTCCTCGGACGTGCGTTCACCGCCAACAACTTCGACCAGCGGAATCACATGGGGCGGATTGAACGGGTGTCCCAGCACACAACGCTGCGGATAGTTGCAGCGAGACTGCATTCGGCTGACCAGCAGTCCCGAAGAGCTGGACGAAATAATGACGTGCTCGGGCAGAATGGCGTCCATGCGCGCAAACAGGTCAATCTTGAAATCCTCCCGCTCGGGTGCATTTTCCTGCACGAAATCGACACCCTCCAGCGCCTTTTCCAGCTCGGGTTCAAAGCGCAGATTGTTGCGATTCGCCTCGTTCTGAACTTTACCCAGTTCCTGCAGGGTCAGCCAGGCCGAGTCGATCATGCGTCTTGTGTTTGCTTCTGCGTCGGGCGACGGGTCAGATACCACCACGTCATAACCGTAAGCCAGAAAAAGGGCAGCCCAGCTGCTGCCTATGGTTCCGGCGCCAATAATGGCGATTGTTTTGATACTGCTTTTTTTCATGAAATTACCAGCTGCGAACCCGTCCGGTATCGACGTGAACAAAATTATCATGAGGGTAGTAACCTACCCCGCCCAGTGCCAGTTCCTTGGCTGCGTCGCGCAGTTCGTCCAGCGGCACACCCTTCAGGCGCAGGTCCATGGCCTGTCCCACCATATGCAGACTTTTCTTGGCAACGCCGCCACCACGGGTGGCGCGCAGATGGGCATTGGTTTGCGGATCCCGGTAGCCTGAAATGACTTCGATGGCAACATCGGTATTCAGCGATGCCCTGACCTTGTTGACCAAGTCAAAAAGCGTAGGATCCATGTGACCCACGGTGCCCGAATAATGATCGCGCAGGAAATGATTGAGGCGCTGCATGGCAGCAGGAATATAGCGGTCCCCGTCGGCGTAGGCCAGGGTGATTTTCTCGTTGGTGTGCAGATTGTCCAGGGAAATCTGGCGGGCACCGCTGCCGATGTTGGCGCGGGCCGTATTGGTGCCGATAGTAAACAGGGCACCGGTGACGAGCAGAGACGAAGAATTTTTCAGAAATTGGCGGCGTTTTGTGTGTGGCGGTGTTAACGTCATACCTTGCTGGCTCCAGATAGATTACGAGGCAGGTGGGATGTTACGTGAGGCGGCCACCTTCTTGATGGCATTATCCAGAATCTTATCCTGTCCGTAGATGTCGGCGAAAAAGTGGATTTTATTGTTTTTAACTACCACCGTACTATAACCCAATACAACAGGAACAGGCTGTAATACGTTGATTGTTTTGGATTTTCCTGCTGTCATAGCCGATTCTATGGCACTTGCCGTCCATTCTGGTTGTTTTTCCAACACAAACTGGGCCAGTCTGACCGGATCCTGAACACGGATGCAGCCGTGACTCAGATCGCGTCGGGTCCGGTCAAACAGTTTAGTACTGGGCGTGTGGTGCAGATAAATCGCCTCACTGTTGGGGAAGATGAACTTGATGTCGCCCAGGGAATTTTTCGGGCCGGGACGCTGCCGAATACGAGCCTGACCATTGAGCACCGCATTGAAATTGGCCTCGGTCACGTTCTGCGAAACGCCCGACTGGGTGACAAATTCAAATCCCTGGCTTTTCATGTACGAGGGATCGCGACGCAGATGCGGAATCAGCTCCTTGCGGGATATGGAAATGGGCACGTTCCAGTAAGGACTGAATTCGATCTTGCTGACCGCCCCGTCAAAAAGCGGCGTGCTGGTATCAAAGGATTTGCCCACAATCACTTTCATTTCAATCAGGTTTTCCGCCTTCTGATTTCGAATGTGATAGGCGCGCAGCACAAATTCGGGCACATTCACCACAATGCGGCGCTCACCTTCCACCAGCGGCGTCCAACGCAGGCGCTCCATACTGATCTGGATCTGACGAATCCGATCGATAGGCCGCACATTCAGCTGTTGCAGCGTACCCTTGCCCAGTACTCCATCAGGCTCAAGCCCATGTCGTTCCTGAAAGCGCTTGACGCCCTCAACGATGCTGGCATCATAGACTGTGGGTGACGGTGTGCCCTGAGGCAGATCACCCAGAAGCACCAATCGTTCCGTCAGGGCAGGCAGTCCGGAATAAGACTGCCCCTCGGTAAGTTTATTGCCCGGCAGTGCAGGCAATGGCCGGTCCATTGACGGATTCTTCTGCAGTCCGCGGTAAATGACCAGCGCCTGCATCAGGGAGTTGTACATGGGAATGCTATCGGTCAGAGATTTGACCGCCGGTTTCAGATTGTCCTGTGCAATCGCACTGGACAGAAACAGGTCTGCATCGGTATCACTGAATGGTCGCTTGGAATAATGATTTTTGATCAGCGCCGGAGAAATACGACCATTCTTGAGGATCTTGACGTATGCGCGCATTTGCGTCGTCAGATCACGATCGAATTGCTCAATCTCCTGGGCCGAAGCCGCGTAGCTCACCCGCTGCCATTGCGACTGTAATCTGTCGACATGAAACCAGCGTGGGTCCAGTCCGTGCTGATCGGCTGTGGACAGCAGTTCAATGGCGTCCTTTGCCTGATCTATCGGACGCCCATCTGCAATCCATGTGACCGGAGGTGCTTCAAAAGTGGCACGCCCAAAATCAGAAGGCAGCGTAAAGCCGCTATCGGGAACCGTAAACCCTGCGCCGGCATTATCCTGCGCTGCGGGTGCCGGCGTTTGCGCCTGAGGCTGGCTCTGAGCATGGGCCGTAACGGCAAGCATCAGTGCAATGGTTATTGCTGACAGCTTTTTGGAAAAGGTCATATAGTCGATTTACCTTCAGTGATTCAGACGGGCTGTTATCAGGAATGGAAATACAAAGATTCGAAATATCAATCTCAGAATAACGGATTATCAAGACTCCAATATTCCGAACAGATATCTCGAACAGAAAAACACTATCAGAGATTTGCCTTGAAAAACTCCACGGTGCGGGTGCGCGCCAGTTCACTGGCAAACGGGTCATAAGAACCACGCTGATCGCAGCCAAATCCGTGGTCTGCGTCATAAACGCAGACATCCGCTTGCGGCTGTGCATCGCGGATCGCCTGAACATCGGCAGCAGGAATGGATTTGTCTTTTTCACCAAAGTGCATTTGCACGGGGCAATTGGGATGTTCATTGCGCAATTCTGCGATGCCTGAGCCGTACCAGCACGATGCGGCTGAAAAGAGCGAGCTGCGGCATGCAGCCATCCAGGTAAGTGTGCCACCCCAGCAAAAACCGACAATTGCAATTTTCTTCTGTGCAGAAAGCGCAGCAGCAGCCGCTTCAATATCCTTCAGGGCATCCTCGTAGCTGACTTTGGCTTTATAGTCCTTGCCAACGTTGATGTCATCGGATGTGTAGCCCAGTTCAATACCCGGTTTGATCCGGTCAAACAGGGCCGGCGCAATCACGCGATAGCCTTTTGAGGCATAGAATTCACAAACATCACGAATGTGACTGTTGACGCCAAAGATTTCCTGCAGAACCACCACGCCGTTTTCTGCATCCTCGGGACCTGCAACGTAAGCCTGAAAGGAATGTCCATCGGCGGATTTCAGTGTCATATTCATGAGTGGCTCCTTGTATCATTAATGAATGAGAATGTTCTGTTCTATAGATTGTTCTGATCTATTGTACCTGCTGCACCGGCAATGTGCCCTGCACCAGCAAACGGTTATTCCCTATCATGTCACATAAATGTTCCGAAAGCATCACAATACGTTTCAGGCGTTTAAGCTCTTCATGATAATAAATCCAGAAGCTGCGCGTGATTCCAATTCTGTCCTGCAATACGGGAATCAACTGAGGGTTTGTGCCCGCCAGAAAACACGGCAGAATGGCCAGACCATGCCCTTGCAGACAACTGTAATATTGCGCGATCACACTTGTGCTTTTTATGACAGGCTTGGTAAAGGGAAGGATATCTTCCAGATAGCGCAGCTGATCGCTGAACAGCAGTTCATCCACGTAACTGATGAATCGATGTTGATGGAGATCCCTTTCGCTGTTTACGACGCCGTATCGATCAAAGCACGCCTGGGTGCCATAAAGCAGCAACGTATAGTCGGTCAGCTTGCGGGTGACATACGGACCGCGTGCCGGCCGTTCAATGGTGATGGCAATGTCCGCTTCCCGCCGCGTCAGGCTCACGAAACGCGGCACCGGCAGTACGTCAATAGTCATATCGGGGAAGCGACTCTGAAACTGGGCACAAAGGGGCGCAATAATGCAGGACCCGAAGGCCTCTGTAGCGGCTACCCGGACATGCCCTGCCGGGCTCTGACTCACACCCTGCAGGTCTTCCTGGGCATTGTACAGTTGTGATTCCATCTGCTCTGCGTGAGCAAGCAGCTGCTGGCCAGAGCGGGTCAGGGTAAATCCTGACGCTCGTGATTTGTCGAAAAGCAGTTGTCCCAGGTCGGCTTCGAGCCGCCGGATTCGGCGTGTGACGGTTGTGTGCTCCACGCCCAGTCGCGCCGCTGCAGCGCTGGCTCTGTGTG
>JBEBTQ010000180.1:0-6924 GCA_040393685.1 Advenella kashmirensis
AAAGCGCTCCGCTGTTCTGCCAGACGTACCCACGGTTGATGAATCCGGCGTGCCTGGTTTTGAGGTCAATGGCTGGTATGGCATTCTCGCACCCGCTGGGACGCCAAAAGACGTTGTCATGGATCTGAACAAGGCATTCAACGACGCGGCCAATACGCCCGAAGTCAAATCCCAGCTGAGTGGGTATGGTTACGAAATTGAAGGCTCCACCCCGGAAGCATTCTCCAAACTGATTACATCTGAAATAACAAAATGGAAGGCGGCAGTTGATCAATCCGGCGCACGCGTGGACTAACGCAGTCACCCCGGCGCTCATGAAAACTAACACGGTTAATCCTGGCAGCAAGCCTGATTACAACTGACATCACAGGCTCGCCAGGATTCCCGACAGACAATTGGAGAATCCTATGTCAAAGCCGCAATTCGTTCTTGGTACCCTGCTTTTCACCTTGCTACCCGGCATCAGTTCTGCCGCCGACACCTGGCCGGACAAACCGGTGAAACTGGTGGTCGGTTATGCGGCAGGCGGCCCTGTCGATACCGCAGCCAGGCAATTTGCCAAATTCTTTGGCGATCAGATTGGTCAGACTGTTGTTGTGGAAAATAAAACCGGCGCCAGCGGCATTATTGCAGCCGAAAGTGTGGCTCGGTCAGCGCCCGATGGCAGTGTGCTTTATTTTCTGGCCAGTCCCACCCTGACGATTACGCCGCACATTCAGAAAGGCATACAGATCAATAAGGACAAAGACTTTCGCTACCTGGGCAATCTGGTCGAATATACCAACGTGCTGGTGATCAACAATGATCTGCCGGTCAAAACCGTACAGGAACTTGTCGACTATGCCAAAGCCAATCCGGGCAAACTGTCATTTGGCTCTGCAGGGGTAGGCTCCTCCAACCAGTTGTCTGCAGAGCTGCTGAAGCAGCGCACCGGCACTCAAATGCTGCATGTCCCCTATCGCGGCAATGCCCCCGCCATGATTGATGTCATTGGAGGAAAAACATCCATGATGTTTGACATCACCGGCACTGCCATCAATTACATCAATAGCGGTAAAGTCCGCGCGCTGGCCGTGACGTCAAAAGAACGCAATCGTGCCCTGCCCGACGTTCCATCCATGTCCGAAGCCGGCATCCGCGACTACGATGTCACAGGCTGGTATGGCATTGTGGCACCCGCCAGACTCAGCGATGGGACTGCCCGGAAAATAGAGCAGTCCCTGGCCGAGGTTTCCCGTAAGCCGCAATACCGGTCTCAGATGGAAGACGTTGGATATACGGTTTCGCTGCTCAGTGGCAAGGATCTGAAATCGCGCATTGACAAGGAATATCAGCTCTGGAAAGACGTCACGGAAAAGGCGGGGATCAACACCGCTAATTAGGCCTGAATACTGATACCTGCATCGGTAATGGTTTTATGCCATTTGTCAATCTCACCGGCCAGGAATTCTCCGAAACCGGCAGGTGTTGTTGGCATGGGTTCAGATCCGCTGCCGTGCATTTTTTCAATGATTGCCGGGTCTTTCAGTTGCGCGTTAATCCCGGCATTGAGCTGTGCGACGATGTCTTGTGGCGTTCCGGCGGGCGCAAACACGCCGCTCCATGAGTAAGCCTCGTAGCCAGGCAGCCCTTCATCCGCAATAGGCGGCACGTCCGGTGCCAGTTCCGAATGCTCGGGATTGCCGACGCCCAGTGGAATCACCTTGCCTGCTTTCATAAAAGGCAGCGCAGAGGTCGCATCGGCAAACATTAACTGCACCTGACCACCGACCAGATCCTGCACTGCAGGTGCACTGCCCTTGTAAGGAACATGCTGCAGCTCGACGCCAGCCATACTGGCAAACAATGCACCTGCCAGATGCGTACCGCCACCTGTGCCCGAGGAACTATAGGCGATCTTTCCGGGCTGCGACTTTGCCAGCGCGATCAGTTCCTTGACCGATTTGACGTTCAGCGATGGATGCGCAACCAGAATGATCGGAAAACGAGCCAGTCCCGCGACCGGCACGAAATCTTTCTGAATATCATAATCCAGTGATTTGTTCAGGCTCGGCAGTATGGCGTGATGAATGGCGGCGCAGAAATAGTTGTAGCCATCCGGCTTCGCCTTGGCCGACAAACGGGCGCCTAGTATGCCGCCCGCTCCTGCCTTGTTATCAACGACGGCAGTCTGGTTCCATTGCTGGCTCAGCCCGTTGGTCACAATGCGCACTGCCGTATCCACGGGTCCGCCCGGCGCAAACGGGACAATAAAGTTCACTGGTTTTGTCGGCCATTCTGCCGCCAGGCCCGAAATGGGTCGCAAGCCGAATGCCGCGCCACAATAAAGCATGGACTTGAGCAGTGTTCTGCGATGCATCATGGTTGTAGTCAAAACTGTCTCCTTTTTTCGGGCATCGCCTCATTGGACTTGCCACTATTGTGATTGAATGCAGGAGTCAATTATGCAGCCAGATGTCTAAAGGATTGTTTTTTATACCTGAAGGATGTCCTCAGCATTGCCTAAGGCCGGCTGCAGGATCTGCCATTTGCGCGAACATTGGCTGTTGCGGATTGCGGCCCGGTCTGACGCTCAGGAACACTGACGACGGCTACTTTGGATCGTGCATGCGATGCGAAACGTCAATAAGATGTTCTATGCATTTTTCTGCATAAGCAGGCAGATCACGCCCCGCCAGACGGCAAATATTACGTTCGCGATCGGCCCATGCATCCGTGAGTTTGAGTATATGCAGTCGCGAGGCGCGGCTATAGGCACGGGCACATTCCACTGGAACAATCGCCAGCCCGATACCGGCATCAACCATGCGGCACACTGCTTCAAAACTGCCCACATACACCCGCTGATGCAGACGTTTACCCAGCTTGTAGGCTTTGTCATCCAGAAATGTCTGTATGGCGCTTTCCGGATTAAGGCCGATGAACTGGTATTGATCGACCAGGGTTTCAAATGCAATTTCGGTCTTATCGTTCAAGGGATGGGTCAGCCCGGTCACGGCGACCAGTTCGTCCCGGAATAAAGGAATGACATCCAGACCATCCAGATTAACGTTGCTGGAGACAATGCCAATATCCACAGAGCCGCCACGAATGGCAGAGACGATTTCCTTGGACAGCTTCTCTTCCAGTTCAATATCGATATCGGGATTTTCGGCGAGATAGGATGACAGCGCCTCTGACATGAAGGAATGGGTGGCTGCCGTATTGGCCATGATTCGCAGCTTGCCCTTGATGCCGCTTGAAAATGGCTGAAGCTCGGCGTGCATGTGCTCCAGTTGCTGAAACACGCCCTTGGCGTACTTGAGAAACACCTCACCTGCCGGCGTGACACTGACACCCGTGACCTGACGGATAAGCAAACGCACCTTGAGCGAGTCTTCCAGATTTTTGATACGCGCACTGGCAGCCGGCAACGAAAGAAAGGTTTTCTCTGCTGCTCGCGTCAGATTCGACGTTTCACCAATATTGATGAACAGTTTCAGGTCGGTCAGGTCATAGCGCATCTTAAGCTTGAATGAAGGGGGTGATTGAGAAATACGAACAATGCCATCTGCAATTATGGCCTATCATGAAATGCTACAGCAATAGATAGTAATCCCTAACGGGCATCGTGCAACAGACCGGCGCCCGGATCAGCTAAATTGACAGGAGAACCCGATGGGCGCAATGGTGGAAGGAAAAGTGGTGGTCGTTACCGGTGCAGGTGGGGGTATTGGCAGAGATATTGCAATTGCGTATGCCAGATCGGGCGCAAAAGTGGTGGTCAACGATATAGGTGTCTCGCTCAGCGGCGAAGGAGGAACCGATGGTCCTGCCCATGCCGTGGTGGAAGAGATCAATGCAGCCGGCGGTACGGCGGTCCCGAACACGGACAGTGTTGCCGCGTACGACTCGGCGAACCGGATTGTGCAAACGGCCATCGATCATTTTGGTCGCATCGATATCGTGGTCAATAACGCCGGTAACCTGCGTGACCGACTGTTTCACAAAATGAACGAAGAAGAATGGCGACAAGTGATTGATGTTCATCTGAATGGCACATTTTTTGTCAGTCGCGCTGCCGCCCCCTATTTCCGTGAACAGGAATCGGGCGCGTATGTTCATATGACATCCACATCCGGACTCATCGGCAATTTCGGTCAGTCCAATTATTCGGCGGCAAAGCTGGGCATCGCTGCCCTGTCCAAGTCTATCGCGCTGGATATGTCACGATACCATGTGCGCTCCAACTGTATCGCTCCCTTCGCCTGGAGCCGCATGACCAGTTCCATTCCGGCAGAAACGCCTGAAGAAAAAGCACGTGTGGAAAAGCTGCAGAAGATGGAAACGCACAAGATTGCTCCCATGGCCGTGTACCTGGGCAGTGATGCGGCCAGTGAAGTGACGGGTCAGATCTTTGGCGTCAGGGCAAATGAAATTCTGCTCTTTAGTCAGCCGCGGCCCGTCCGCTCGGTGCATATGTCCGAGGGCTGGACGCCCGAGCTGATTGCAGAGATAGCAATTCCTGCCATGCAGGGCCAGTTTCACAAACTGGAGCGCTCTCCCGACGTGATCAATTGGGATCCGATCTGAGCAAAGGAGCAACTGCATGTCACTGGACTATGAACGGATCAAAAACTGGTCCTTTGCCGATGTTCGGCACGAATATGGCAAGCGTGATTGCATCCTGTATGCATTAGGTATTGGTCTGGGCTCCGACCCGGTCGACCCATCACAACTGCAATTTGTCTACGAAAAGAATCTGCTGGCCTTTCCCACGATGAGCAGTATTCTCTGCTATCCGGGTTTCTGGATGCAGGATCCGGCAACCGGCATCGACTGGGTCAGACTGGTTCACGGTGAACAGCGTAGTGTCTGGCATAAACCTTTGAGAACGGAAGCTGTTCTTACCGGCAGAACCCATATTTCGCATGTCATTGACAAGGGTGCAGACAAGGGTGCCCTGGTAATTGCAGAACGCAATATGTATGATGAGGACAATGAGCTGGTGGCCACTATCGGGCAGTCCACTTTCTGTCGTGCCGACGGCGGGTTCGGCCAGGGAGACGCACCGCCCGAACCGCTACCCAGGGTACCGCAGCGCGCTGTCGACATTGCACATGAAATGAAGACTGCGCCAAATTCAGCGATACTGTATCGCCTGAATGCCGACCCCAATCCGCTGCACATCGATCCGGAAATCGCCAGGACTGCCGGTTTTGAACGACCGATTCTGCATGGCCTGTGTACCTACGGGCACGCAGCCCGAGCCATCCTGCACACCTGCTGTGATGGGGATCCCGCCCGGCTCTATCGTTTCGATGCCCGATTTTCTGCACCGGTCTATCCAGGCGATACGCTGGCCTGCGAAATCTGGCGGGAAGGCACGAAAGCGGTGCATTTTCAGGTACGGGCCAAAGAGCGGGACGTCATCGTTCTTAGCAACGGTTATGCCGAGCTGCGTGAAGCTTCATAACAAAATGCCGGCTCACGCCGGCATTTTTAAGAGATATCAGATTGTGTAAACGCTAACCGATCTGATTCCAGGCCCACAGACCCACGATCAGGCCAAAGACAATCCGGTACCAGCCGAAAGGCCGATAGGACGCATTGGACAGGAATCGCATGAGTGCGCGTACCACCAGCAGCGCGCTGATATAGGCTGCCACAAATCCCAGCACCACCGCCAGCAGATTGCTGTTGGTGAGCTCGCCGCCATGTTTGTACAGGCTAAGTACCGTGGCAGCAATCATGGTAGGCATGGCAAGGAAGAAGGAAAATTCAGTGGCGGTCTTGCGGTGAATGCCGGCCATCATGCCTGAAATAATGGTAGACCCGGATCGCGAAGTTCCCGGAATCATGGCCAGGCATTGTGCAAATCCAACTACCAGCGCCTGCTTCCAGGTAATGTCTTCGAGGCGCTGCGTCTGATGTGCCAGTTCATGTTCCTGCAGCGTCGTGTGCTTGGCCATCGAGGGACGTCGTTCCACCCACAGCATGATCAGACCGCCAATCACAAGTGTGAATGCATACACCATGAATTTCCCATCCAGCAGCTGATTGATCTGATTGATCAGCAGCAGCCCAATAATGGCTGCGGGCAGAAAGGCGATGATCAGATTCATGGTAAAACGCTGTTCGGTTTTATTCCCGGTAAACGTTCCCACGATGACCTCTCGCAGGCGCTGGCGGTAGATCCACATCACGGCCAGGATAGACCCCAGCTGTATGACGATCTCATAAACCTTGAACTGACCGGAGTCAAAGCCGATCCAGTCGCCCACAATCAGCAGATGCGCCGTACTGGAGATCGGAAGAAACTCGGTGATGCCCTCTACTACGCCAAGGAAAACGGCTTTAATCAGATACCACACTTGATCCATAACAGCTGACTCCAAACCGGCAGTAAATTTATTGCTTCAGTGACATAAGCATTTGGGTGAAAATCTTGGGACTGGCGGCCAGAACATTACCTGTTTTCAGCCAGGTCTGTTCGCCTTCGAAGTCCCCGATCAGACCACCCGCCTCCAGAATCAGCAGGCTGCCCGCCGCCAGATCCCAGGGTTTCAGGTGCACGCCGCAGTAGCCATCGAAGCGGCCGGCCGCCACGTATGCCAGTTCAAGCACAGTTGCGCCCAGGCGGCGGAATCCGGAACATTCGTCAACCAGGCCATAAAACCGCTCTGCACCGGTACGGCTGGAGCCGGATACGGAAGGAAAACGCCCGGCAATCAGGGCATCAGTAAAGCGGGTGCGAGTGCCAACGCGAATGCGGCGGTCGTTCAGGAACGCACCGCTGCCACGGGTGGCGGTAAACATTTCATTGCGTGCCGGATCGTAGACGACGGCCTGCGTAACCACGCCTTTGTGCAACAGGGCAATGGACACGGCATAATTGGGAAAGCCATGGACAAAATTGGTTGTGCCATCCAGCGGATCGATAAC
>JBEBTQ010000181.1:0-6918 GCA_040393685.1 Advenella kashmirensis
CGATGAATATCATGAGTCACAAATGAAATATCGTTGTCAGGCATGGCCAGATATTCGGGGTGCGTCAGGGTATTGCAGATATCCCTGAGCCCGGATTTCCAGTGATCGCGCATTGCACTCATGCCGAACTGATAGTCCTTATTGAAGGTTTCGTATTCGCGATCCCGGTATATCAGCTGAATGACATTGCAGTGTTTGCTGTCTGCAATGGCACGGGCCTTTTCAAGCGTCTCTTCATCCAGCGTATGAGTGTCAGGCAGCTGTTCGAGCACCTGCGCCATGACACTGCGCATGCGCTGCATGCGTGCCCACTGGTTGGTGACCAGACGCGTACGGCTTGAATACTGAATCTGCTTGACCCGGTCATAGACCTGCAGCATATTGTTTGGCAGCTGCCCGTAAGCACTCCACAGATCCACCTGGAAAACCAGCGTGTCCGAATTTTCTTCGGCATCCAGTACGTAACCCAGCGGCGTGTTGGACACGATGCCGCCGTCCCAATAGTATTCACCGTCAATCTGCACGGGTGCAAAAGCCGGTGGCAAGGCACCCGAGGCCATGAAATGTTCGGGCGTCAGATGATGCCTGTCATTGCAGAAGTAGGTGAAATTGCCGGTTCGCACATTGACCGCGCCAACCGACACGTCCAGATGACCCTTGTTGATCAGCTCGAAGTCGCAAAGGCGCAGCAGGGTGTTACGCAGCTCGGACATATCGTAGAAACCGGTGTTTTCTACTGTGCCGGGCGTAAAAAGTGGCGGCGGGGGCAGACGCGGTGTGAAGAAGCCGTTCTGACCATCCATGATGGCTGATAGTCCATACATGGCTGAGAGGCTGCTGCGCGTCGCGTCGCTGAACTGGAACAGACTTTGTTCAAACCAGGGAAACAGGCCAAAGCCGTTATTGGACTGACAGATGGTTTCCCAGAATTCGCGCAGTTTGCTGGTACGTTCCTCTGGGGGATTACCGGCAATAATCGCGGTGTTGAGTGCACCAATGGAAATGCCAGAGATCCAGTTCGGTTGCACGCCGGCCTGCTGCAGGCCTTCGAAGACGCCAGCCTGGTAGGCCCCCAGCGCACCGCCACCCTGCAGGACAAGTGCGATACGTTCGTAGTCCGGCAATGCAACCATGACGGTTACTGCATGAACCAGCCGTGGCTGACCACAATAGACTGGCCGGTCAGCGCATTGTTCGGGAAGGCAGCCAGAAACAGTGCCGTCTGGGCGATATCCTGGGGCGTAGTGAATTCGCCATCGACCGTGCCAGCCAGCATCACTTTCTTCACGACGTCTTCTTCGCTGATGCCCAATTCTTTGGCCTGTTCGGGGATCTGTTTTTCCACGATAGGCGTGCGCACAAAACCCGGGCAGATGACGTGAGACCGCACGTTATGAGGCGCACCCTCTTTTGCCAGTACACGTGCCAGACCCAGCAGACCGTGTTTGGCGGTCACGTATGGTGCCTTCAGTTTTGACGCTTCGTGCGAGTGTACAGAACCCATGTAGATGACCACGCCTTTTTTGGCTTTGTACATATGCTGCAAGGCTGCCTTGGTCGTCAGAAAGGCGCCATCCAGATGAATGGCCAGCATGGTTTTCCATTTTTTGAAATCGAATTTGTCGATCGATTCAATGGTCTGAATGCCTGCATTGGAAACGAGTATGTCCAGTGAGCCGAATTTTTCAACCAGCGCGTTGACACCCTGATTGACCTGATCTTCATCGGTAACATCCATTGCGATGCCGAACGCCTTGCCACCGGCTGCGTTGATCTCCTCGGCCACCTTGTTGGCGCCTTCCAGATTCAGATCGGCAATGCCCACTGCTGCACCGGCTTTGGCATACGTTTCCGCAATTTCGCGACCCAGGCCACTTGCTGCGCCGGTAACCAGTGCGACCTGTCCGGCCAATGAGGTTTGTACTTCAGTTGTCATTTTTTCTCTCCTGAAAAACAAAATTATAGTCTTGTGGATGGATACCTTCTTAGCGAGGCCCGAAAAAAAAGCCAGAACTCAATGAATTCTGGCTTTTCTTTGCTGCCGTTTTATTGCACCACGGTTTTGTTGCGCAGGCGAATATGCAATTCGCGCAATTGTTTTTCATCAACAGGTGATGGTGCCTGTGTGAGCAGACATTGTGCCCGCTGCGTTTTGGGGAAGGCAATCACATCGCGAATGGATTCGGCGCCGGCCATCATGGTAACCAGACGATCCAGACCCAAAGCCAGACCACCGTGCGGAGGCGCACCGTACTGAAGCGCATCCAGCAGGAAGCCGAATTTGGCACGGGCTTCTTCGTTGCTGATATTCAGCGCGCGGAATACCTTGCTCTGAACTTCTTCACGGTGGATACGAACCGAACCGCCGCCCACTTCCCAGCCATTCAGCACCAGGTCATAAGCCTTGGCATAGGCTTTGGATGGATCGGTGGTAAGGAAGTCTTCGTGTCCGTCTTTGGGGCTGGTGAACGGATGGTGTGCAGCGAAATAGCGGCCTTCCTCTTCGTCGTATTCGAACATGGGGAAATCGACCACCCACAGTGGTTTCCAGGTATCTTCGAAGAGACCTGAAGACTTGGCAAAATCGCTGTGGCCGAGTTTGACGCGCAGTGCGCCCATGGCGTCGTTCACAATCTTGGCCTTATCGGCGCCAAAGAAGATGATGTCGCCTGCTGCTGCACCCGAGCGTGTCAGGATTTCGCTGATGGCTGCATCGTGCAGATTTTTCACGATGGGCGATTGCAAACCGTCGCGGCCGCCAGCAGGATCGTTGACCTTGATCCACGCCAGACCCTTGGCGCCATAGATGCTGACAAACTGGGTGTAATCGTCAATTTCCTTGCGTGACAGTGCCGCGCCGCCGGGAACACGCAGTGCGACCACGCGACCGCCCTGTTGCGTTGCCGCCGTCGCAAAGACTTTGAAATCAACGTCTTTCATGACATCGGTCAGTTCGGTAAATTCCAGATGCACGCGCATGTCGGGCTTGTCGGAACCGAAGCGCCGCATGGCTTCATCCCAGGTCATGATGGGGAACTGGGCATCCAGATCTACGTTCTGTACTGCCTTGAACACATGACGCACCATGCCTTCAAAAATCTCGCGAATCTGCTCTTCATTCAGGAAGGACGTTTCGCAGTCGATCTGGGTAAATTCGGGCTGACGATCAGCGCGCAGGTCTTCGTCGCGGAAGCATTTGACAATCTGATAGTAACGGTCAAAACCGGCTACCATCAGCATCTGCTTGAACAGCTGCGGAGACTGCGGCAGGGCAAAAAACTGGCCGTCATGAACGCGTGAAGGCACCAGATAATCGCGAGCGCCTTCTGGTGTGCTCTTGGTGAGCATGGGCGTTTCAATATCAATAAAGCCCAGACCGTCCAGATATTTGCGCACCTCAATGGACACGCGATAACGCAGCATCAGGTTGCGTTGCATCTGCGGGCGACGCAGATCCAGAACGCGGTGCGTCAGCCTTGTGGTTTCAGACAGATTTTCGTCGTCGAGCTGGAACGGAGGCGTGACTGAAGGATTGAGTACTTCGACTTCACGGCAGAGCACTTCAATCTCACCGGACACCAGATCTTTGTTGGCTGTACCCTCTGGGCGACGACGCACCAGACCGGTAACACGGATGCAGAATTCATTGCGCAGATTCTCTGCAATTGCAAACGCCTGCTCATTATCGGGATCGAACACGATCTGGGCAATGCCCTCGCGATCGCGCAGATCGATAAAAATCACGCCACCGTGATCGCGGCGACGATGGACCCAGCCGAAAAGGGTGACAGTTTGATCAAGCTGATCAAGGCTGACTTGACCGGTATAGCAGGTACGCATGAATAATGCTCCGAGAATCTTTAACTTTTGAATAAATGCTGAGGCCGTCGCAGATCGCACAGGCTGTGCAACTGCGCCAGGAGGCGACACGATCAGGCCGCGCTGCCTTCAGACGAGGATTTGACAGGGGCTGGCGCTGCCGGGGCAGCAGCGTCTGAGCCGCTGTCTGATTTGCTTTTACCGGCACCCTGGCCCGTATTGCCCTGATTACCGCCGCCACGGAAGTCTGTCACATACCAGCCGGAGCCTTTGAGCTGAAAACCGGCAGCAGTGACCTGCTTGGAAAACGTTTCCTGTCCGCACTCAGGACAGGTGGAAAGCGGTGCATCCGACATTTTTTGCAGCACATCTTTGGCATGGCCGCAGGCGCTGCATTTATATGCATAAATAGGCACAACGAACTCGCAAAAAAATCAGGGGGAGGTGAATGGGAAAGCCAATAGCGGGACGTATCCCCAAATTAACCCCTTATTTTATCGCAATTTACAGGCCTGTATTTCCCAGAAGTTGCACCGGCAACAAAAACATGGCTGCCGCAACCAGCGTGGGTATCAGCGCTGCCAGGAACAGATATTTGGGCGAAATGGCTTCATCCGGAAAACACTCCTTGAGGATGGCAAAACCGGCAGGATTGGGGGCATTGGCAATGACGGTCAGACCACCGCCTGTGACCGCCCCTGCAACAAGCATGTAACGCCAGACCTCGTTGGTGCCTTCCACCAGCGAACCCAGATAGGTGAGTGCCGCGTTATCGGTGATGGCCGTAAGTGCCGTTGCGCCCCAATACAGCAGCGCAGGCGACAGGCCTGCCAGCAGATCCTGCAGCCACCATTGCTGCATACCGCCCAGCACAATAAGGCCAGCCAGAAAGAAAGCCACCATGAGGGCTTCCTTGATCATGAGCCTGTCCTGATAACGCTCATAGGCCGTGCAATAGCCCACAAAGAGCATCATCAGGCCCATGAAAATGGCGGGATGATGGGAAAAAATCACAATGCAGGCAAGAAACACCAGATGAATCAGAATCACGATCCAGGGAATGGCTGAGCGGGGCGCTTCGCCACCTGCTCTGGCCTGGTCTTTGGCATGCTCACCCGCGAGCAGCAGTTCGCGGCGCATCAGAAATGTGAGGACGCCGGCATTGATGACGACAGCCAGCGCAGCTTTCCAGCCGAAGTGGGTTGCCATGAAAAGCGTGTCCCAGCCAAAGGAATGAGCAACCATCAGCACAGGTGGCGCCGCATAAGAAGTGAGCACGCCGCCGATGGAGACGTTAACGAACAGCACGCCTACCGTCATGTACTTGTAGCGGGTGTGACTGCTGTGATCGAAAAACGCGCGTTTGAGCAGCAGCGCTGCCAGGGTCATTGCAGCAGGTTCGGTAATGAACGAGCCGGCCAGCGGCACAAGGATCAGCGTGAGCAGAAAAGTGGCAACGGCAGTGGGCAGCGGTATGACGCGTGCCAGATAACTGACTACGTTACCCACCAGCACCAGAATCGGACGGCTGGCCGCTACCACCATAATGGCAAACACAAAGAGTGGCTCGGTGAAATTGCGCGAGTCCATGTACTTGACGGCGCTGTCCAACCCGCCGGTGACACCCATGAAGATGATCAGGATGGCGGCCCACAGGCCGAACACGGCCTCCACCTCGGAAAAGGCATGCCACAAACCCGAATGTGGCCCGCCTCGATGAGCGCGGCGGGCAAAAAATGGCACGGAAAACGTGTGCACAATGGCAATCGCAAACAGCACCGTTGCGATCAATTCAATCTGATCGGGCATTCTGATCCTTTATAGGCATTCAATTCGATGCGGGGATTTTAAGGACAGGCTGATGGCATTTCAATTCGTAAACACCAAATAAGGGTTTGTCTGTGCGTAGCGCAAGCCCGCAAGCTTCGCCGTTCGCAATACGGGAGCACGCAATAACGGCAGCTTACTGTGCAGCGCGAGCGCACATAAAACCAGCGGTTATTCTCCTGCACATTTATTTGCGCGCCTTCAGCCAGACATCACAAAGTGCCTGCATGCCAGCTCTATCTTCTTCGGTAAATCGTTCTGGTCGAGGACTGTCCACATCCCACACCCCAATCAGTTCGTCACCTTTGAACAGAGGAATGACGATTTCTGATCGTGAAGCGGAATCGCATGCAATATGACCTGGAAAGGCGTTTACGTCGGGAACCAATTGGGCTTCGCGTGTCGCTGCCGCCGTCCCGCAGACGCCTTTGCCCAGCGCAATGCGCACGCAGGCGATCTTGCCCTGAAAGGGTCCCAGCACCAGCTCGCGACCGTCATAAAAGTAGAAACCCGCCCAGTTCAGATCCGGAACTGTGTGATAGACCAGCGCAGCCAGGTTGGCGGCATTGGCAATCTGATCCGGCTCCCCATCAAAAAGAGCACTGGCCTGGGAGACCAGCGTGTCGTACATGGCGGGAACGGATTCAAAACCCTGGGAATTGTCGAAACTGAACATGGGTAGCGGTGTGACTTACAAAAAAGTTGAAAAAATCAAATAGGCAATAAAGGATTGTAGCCACAAGCATCGAACGTTAAGGCCAAAATCACGACTGCCATGAAAGGAAATGGCCGGACAGGAACCAACCGAAAATAACAAGATCTCACGGAAATTACCCGGTCCGCGTTCGATTGCCGCCCCGACCGGGCAAAACCTTTAAAATTGCCTTTTTCGTCGTCTCGACGCAAACCTCAAGCCCGACACTGTTACACCTATGGCCAGCACGAATCCCGATCTGAACGACATCCGCCACAATGACTGGGTAGAACATTATCTGCCCCGGTCCTGGCGTCCTTATGCGCGCCTGTGTCGTCTGGACCGCCCCGTGGGCACCTGGCTCACACTGTTACCTTGTATTGCCGCGCTGATTCAGGCGCAGTATGGCATTCCTACCCTGCTACGGTTTGTCGTGTTCTGCCTGGGCGCCCTGCTGATGCGCAGCGTGGGCTGCACCATCAATGACATTTGCGACCGCAATTTCGACAAACACGTTGAGCGTACGCGCTTTCGTCCTCTGACCAGCGGACAGATCACCCTGAAGCAGGCCATTGCCT
>JBEBTQ010000182.1:0-6877 GCA_040393685.1 Advenella kashmirensis
GCAATAAGATTCAGGCGAGACTGGGTCATAGGGTAGTCCGGGAATAGGTTGAAGAAATATCGGCATAAAGGCGCATGATCAGTTCATGCGCGCCGTCCCACATAATCTGGACACCGATACAGAGCAATATGAATGCCGACAGTCGCATGAAAACAGCTGTTCCTGATTTGCCCAGACGGGCAAGAAAGCGGGCGGCAAAGCGCAGGCAGAAAAACAGGATAGCGCTGACACTTGTGACGGCCAGGATCATGCCTGTCACGCTCATGACGCCGGCCGCGGCACTGATGAAATCAAAAGAGGCACCGACTGTGATGGCTGCCGAGATACTGCCGGGGCCGCAGGCAATCGGGAACGTAAGTGGGTAAAAGGCGCTGGCTTTTACCTTGTCCTGGGAATAATCTTCCACCAGTTTTTCATGCGCGTCGGTGTCAGGATCTTTGGCATTGACCAGTTGCCATGCGCTGGCCACTACCAGCAGACCGCCACCCACTCTGACGATTGGCAATGAAATGCCAAAAAAGCGCAGCACCATGTTGCCGAATAACGCCGCAAGCGTGAGCATGATGAAAACGTTGATGGCAATCCGTTTTGCCAGTAGTTTGCGCGTGGCGCTGCTGGCGCCCTCGGTCATGGTCAGAAAAATGGGCGCAACAGCTGGCGGATTGACGATAGGCAGCAGGGTAGCCAGAACGAACAGAAAGCTTCGGCTGAAAATCAATAGGTAATCGTTGATACTCATTGTCGGCTACGGTTGTACTGTCAGATTATTGATTGCTGTAAGCAAATCACGTTTGAATTGCATTTGGGTGCGAGGATTGTCCAGCGCACTGCCACCTAGAATGAAAATATCTTCAACACGATCACCCAGCGTCATGACTTTGGCCATTTGCAGATTGATCTGGTGACGCTTGAAGGTGTTGGCGAGTGCATAAAGAATACCAGGACTATCCATGGCTGTAATTGATAGACGCCAATACTGACTGTTTTCGTCGGGTAAAAGTTCAATAATGGGCACCAGCGGAAAGGTGCGAGAGCGGCGCACGTTTGCGCCTACCACATAGCGGTTGCGATTGAACTTCAGTGGTTCATCCTGATCGGGCAGCGGTTCGTTCAGGCGATTTCGCAGTCCATGCTCGATCAGTGGCACATTGGACCGGATATCGGCGTCGATGGCGGCGCTATCAACGACAAAACTATCCAGCGCGTAACCCTGTCTGGTGGTATGGATTCGCGCATCCAGAATATCAATACGCTGTTCATAGAAATACGAGCAGATCTGTTCGAAAAGGTCAGGGCGGTCATTCACATACACCATCACCTGAATGCCTTCATTGTTTTCCGTAGGTCGTGCGCGAACCTCGGCGCCCACCTGCGGCAGCATGCGGTAAAGAAGTCTCGTGTGCCAGGCAATATCGCGCGCTTCATGTCGCAAAAAGTAGGCGACGTCCAGCGTGTTCCAGAACCGGTCGCGATCCTCATCGCAGATTCCCGAAAATCTTACCAGCGCCATGGCTTCATTTTTCCGCTGGGTCAGCACCGATTGTCGGTCAAAAACGCGACTGCCAAGAGCCAGCAGCGTGTAACTGTACAGATCCTCAAGCAGCTTGCCCTTCCATGCATTCCAGACCTTCGGACTGGTGCCTCGAATATCGGCGACCGTCAGCAGATACAGGGCGGTCAGCCTTCTTTCCGTGCGCACAATATCGGCGAACTCCTGAATGACTGAGGGCTCTGACAGATCGCGCTTCTGAGCAAACGAGGACATGGTCAGATGTTGCTCTACCAGAAATTCGACGAGTTGCCGGTCTTCGGTCTCCAGATTGTGATCTCTGGCGAACTTGCGCACATCGATGGCACCCAGAGTGGAATGGTTGCCGCCACGACCCTTGGCAATATCATGAAACAGGGCAGCCACATAAAGCAGCCAATGCCGATCCATATCAGCAATAAGCCGACTGGCCAGAGGATACTCCTGGGCGTGTTCCGGCATGGTAAAGCGGCGGATATTTCTGATCACCATCAGTGTATGCTGATCAACCGTGTAGACATGAAACAGATCGTGCTGCATTTGCCCGACGATCTTGCGAAATACCGGAATGTACTGAGGCAGGATACTCAGCATGGTCATGCGTCGAAATGCATGGACAATGCCGGTGGGCTGCTGCAGAATCTGCAGGAAAAGCCATTTGTTCACGGGATTGCGCCGGAACTGGGCATCGATCCGATGGCGTGAACTCCAGATCAGTCTTTGCAGCTTGGCTGACATATCGTTGACTTCGGGGTGCTGCTGCATCACCAGGAATGCCTTGAGCAGCAGCTGCGGCTTACGTTCGAAGGCATCGTCGGCAACCAGATCAAGCTGCTGACCGACGCGACAGAAGTCTTCATCTATCATCACGCTGCAGTCTTTGACGGGAAAGAAATATTCCCGGAAGCTCTGCATCATGATATGGCTCATGAGATAGACAATTCGCGCAGCCCAGTAATAGCGCTGCATCAGGACTTCGCCAGGCCGGCGCGCATCTGTTGCCCGGATTTTATAAACCTCGGCCAGCAGAGGCTGGGTGTGAAACAACAGGCGATCATCGCGCTTGCCCGCGAGCATATGCAGGTCGATACGCAAGCGCTTGAACGCCTGCTCGGCTTTTGCACATTTGGCCGCTTCGTCGTGCGTCATGAGGCCGCCGCTGACCAGATCCCGCCAGCTGCCGGAAAGACCTGCCGCACGGCTGATCCACTGGATGGTCTGCAGATCGCGCAAGGCACCTGGCGACTCTTTGCAGTTGGGTTCCAGCGAATAGGGGGTCTCGTTGTAGCGCGCGTAGCGCTGCTGCAATTCAAGTTGCTTTGCCAGAAAAAAGTCCTGTGGACTCAGCTGTTCGCGAAAGCGTGCTTCCAGCGTGTTGACCAGCTTGCGGTTACCCAGGATATAGCGCAGTTCAAGCAAGGCGGTTTCAATGGTGATGTCACCGGCACTCTCGCTCAGGCAATCGTCTATGGTACGGACACTGTGGCCGATATCGAGACCCAGATCCCACAGCGCAGAGACAAAGCGTTCGAGCATGGGCTTTTCGTCTTCCAGTGGCGGATGCGCCAGAAGAATGAGCAGGTCAATGTCCGAATAGGGATAAAGCTCGCCGCGGCCATAACCACCGATAGCGCACAGACTGGATCCGCTGGGCAGCGGAAAACTGGCAACGAGATCCCGCATAGCCTGGTCTGCCTGTTTGCGCAGGGTTATCAGAAGCGAATCGGGTCTTCCTCGAGAGGTGCGATAAGCTTCCAGAGCCTGGGCCTTCTGCTCATTTAGCCGATTTCGAATCGCAATGGCCGGGCTGACAGTGTTCATGGTGTTCCTTGGAGCAGCGCGAGGCCTGAATGGATTCAGGGCAGGCCTTTGACAGATGCTGGCGGCGCGGGCATGCCGGGAGAGCGGGTGAGGATATCATAGCCGCTATCGGTCACGATCAGCGTGTGCTCCCATTGCGCGGACAGACTGTGGTCACGCGTTACAACGGTCCACTGGTCTGCCAGTACTTTAGTATCCCGGCGGCCCGCGTTGATCATGGGTTCAATGGTGAAAACCATGCCTTTTTCCAGTCTGACGCCTTCACCGGGTTTGCCGTAATGCAGGACTTGCGGATCTTCATGGAAGCGCTGGCCAATTCCGTGCCCGCAATATTCTCGCACGACCGAAAAGCCGTTACCTTCCGCATGTTTCTGAATGGCGTGGCCAATATCGCCCAGCGTCGCACCGGGTTTAACCTGTTCAATGCCCAGCCACATGCATTCGAAGGTGATTTCGGTCAGGCGGCGGGCCAGAATGGAGGGTTCGCCTACATAAAACATGCGACTGGTGTCGCCAAACCAGCCATCCCGGATAACGGTGACATCAATATTAAGGACGTCTGAAGCCTTGAGTTTCTTGTCGCCGGGAATACCATGACAGATAACATGATTGACGGATGTACAGACGGCACCGGTAAAAGGAGGGTAGCCGGGCGGCTGATAGCCGATGGTGGCCGATTCGACACCGATTTCATTCATGAAATCCAGGCAGATCTGGTTGAGTTCGCCGGTTGTGATGCCCGGTTTGACGAAAGGCGCGACATGATCGAGCACCCTGGCCGCATCTTCGCAGGCCGTTCGCATTGCTTGAATATCTTCCTGATTCGTCAGAGTTGCCATAAGTGCTTGAGTAAATAAGTAAAATAATAGTAGAATTATAGGCTTTCCCGGATTTGTTTGCCGAGTCTTTGCTGGATTGTGGTAGTTTTCCTGCGCAGTCTGGCGTATTTGCTGACTTCTGAAGCAACAGTAGCAACACAATGCTTAGCAATATCACGGACGTTACAAAGAACGTCAGGAAAAGAACGTCGGGAAGAAAGCCGGGAAACAGAATTGGGTGCATAAAACCCTGTTTTTGAAGTTGTTAGTTAAATAGTATTTTTTTAATAGCGCGCCGTTTTTCCTAGGGTGTTGATTATATACAACAAAATCAATATCAAAGCGGTGCAGGAACCTAACCCTCTGGAGTTATAACATGTCTTTAATGCGTGAAATGCTTGAAGCTGGTGTGCACTTTGGCCACCAGACCCGTTACTGGAACCCAAAAATGTCACAGTACATTTTCGGTCATCGTAACAAAATCCATATTATCAACCTTGAAAAAACTGTCGCCAGCTTCCTGGAAGCGCAAAAATTTGCACGCCAGACTGCAGCTCGCGGTGGCAATATCCTTTTCGTTGGCACAAAACGTGCAGCTCGCGAAATCGTAGCAGAAGAAGCCGCGCGCTGCGGTATGCCTTTCGTCGATAGCCGCTGGCTCGGCGGTATGATGACCAACTTCAAAACGGTCAAAACTTCCATCAAACGTCTGAAAGACATGGAAGCGGCTGTTGCTGATGGCAGCAAAGAGCGCATGAGCAAGAAAGAAGCCCTCATGTTTGATCGTGAACTGGACAAGCTGAACAAATCCATTGGTGGTATCAAGGATATGAACACGCTGCCTGACGCGCTGTTCGTGATCGACGTCGGATACCACAAAATTGCCATTCAGGAAGCCCGCACACTTGGTATTCCTGTGATTGCTGTTGTTGATACCAACCATTCTCCTGATGGCATTGATTACATCATTCCTGGTAATGATGACTCTGCCAAAGCCATTGCTCTGTATGCTAAAGGCATCGCAGACGCGGTCCAGGAAGGTCGTGAGCAGAACCTGAACGGTGTGGTTGAAACCATCGTTGAAGGCGAAGAAGAGTTCGTCGAAGAAGTGCCTGAAAGCAACTAAGCTTTTCCGGCAGTCCAATGCGTCCGTCCCTGACGGGCGCATTCGCCACAATTGCAGCCCCGACTGACGTCAGCATGTCATCCGCTGCTGCTACCCTTATCAATCTCAGCGGCGCCGGCTGGTTCCGCGCCGCTGATCTTTCCTGCCCGGCAGGATTGTTTACTAAATTTAACTGGAGTTATCATGGCTGAGATTACCGCCTCAATGGTCAAAGAGTTACGCGAAAAAACTGACGCCCCCATGATGGAATGCAAAAAAGCCCTGTCAGAAGCCGATGGGGATATGGCACGTGCAGAAGAAATCCTGCGTGTCAAACTGGGCAGTAAAGCCAGCAAAGCAGCTTCACGCGTGACAGCAGAGGGCCTGATCGGTCTTTACGTCGCTCCTGATGCCAAAACCGGCGCCGTGGTTGAAGTCAACTGCGAAACAGACTTTGTTGCCAAAAACGAAGACTTCATCAATTTCGTCAACAGTGTTGCTCAGCTGATTTCCGAGAAAAATCCTGCTGATGTAGCCGCTCTGGCTGAACTGCCAATGGGTGAGGGCACGGTTGAATCCACACGTGCTGCACTGGTTGGTAAAGTGGGTGAAAACATGGCAATTCGCCGCTTCACTCGTTTCGAAACCGAAGATCAGCTGGCCAGCTACGTACACGGTGGCCGTATCGGTGTTCTGGTTGATTTCAAAGGTGATGCAGAAGTCGGTAAAGACCTGGCCATGCACGTTGCCGCAACAAAACCCAAGGCACTGGATGCGTCCGGCGTTGCCCCTGCCGATATCGAAGCAGAACGTTCAGTTGCCGAGCAGAAAGCCGCAGAATCCGGCAAGCCTGCAGAAATCGTTGCAAAAATGGTTGAAGGCTCAGTCGCCAAATTCCTGAAAGAAGTGACGCTGCTGAACCAGCCTTTCGTTAAAAACGACAAACAAAGCGTCGAACAGATGCTGAAAGAGAAGAAAGCCGGTATCAACCGTTTCTCTCTGTTCGTCGTCGGGGAAGGCATCGAGAAAAAAGTGACCGATTTCGCAGCGGAAGTTGCCGCAGCGGCAGCCGGGAACTGATTCTTCGAATCAACTTCCATTCGCGCAGTCCTGGCAGCCTTTGTGCCAGCGCAGGACCGCAGCGTCATTTGGCGGACAGCCGGTCACGGCTGCCCGTTCGCCCCAAGAATCCCCTTTTCAGGGGATTCTTTTTGAATTCCAGAATTGTGATTGCCAGAGTGGTTACAATAGCGTGTCAATTTTCTAAGGTAGTTCGGCCATGAGCAGCAAATATAAGCGTGTGCTTTTAAAACTTTCGGGTGAAGCGTTAATGGGCGAAGACGCCTATGGGATTAACCGCGCGACCATTAACCGGATGACGGGCGAAATCGCCGAGGTCTCAAAAATGGGTGTGGAGCTGGCCATCGTTATCGGAGGCGGCAACATTTTCCGTGGTGTGGCTCCCGGCGCCCAGGGTATGGATCGTGCTACAGCCGATTATATGGGTATGATGGCAACCGTCATGAATGCACTGGCCCTGCAGGATGCGCTCAAGGCACATGGCGTGGTGACGCGGGTTCAGTCTGCGCTCAATATTGATCAGGT
>JBEBTQ010000183.1:0-6831 GCA_040393685.1 Advenella kashmirensis
GTCGATCAACGTCACCACTGACATACGCACCGTTACCGTAAGTGAAGACGTATACTGCCCGACGCTGCGTTGCATAAACGGGTTCGCGGCCGCGATTCGACCATATACAGTCTGCGTACCTTTAGCTGTTGCCAAAAGTGTCACCGCATACGGGCCGTATTGGAGGATCACCGGGGGACTGCCCGACCCGTAGACATTACCAGTAACTTGTGTCCTGGCAGGATCCGAATAAACGTTGTACGCGAGTTTATCTGACGACACGGTGGTATGCGTCATTAAGCGATCATTCACACTGCTATCCTGCGGCCCGGGACCAATTTCAATGCATACCTTGATATAGCTAAGCAATGAGATAATGGACGAGCATTCGAATTGCACGCTTGCATTGACATCCAGAACGCCGGGGGTCACTGGATTGATTTGGCCAAAATTCAGTCCTGTGACAGAGGCAGAACAGGCAGCCTGTGCCGGCTTGACCATAACAAGCGCGCTTAAAGCAACGAAAATACACAATAATATAGAGCGAAATCGTCTCATGGCTTCAGTCCTGGCAGGTCAAGGGCCCCAGACGCGGAATGGTTTCTTCTGTGTTGGTGTAGTCAAACAGTATCCGACAATCTCCACCTTGCATTCGCAATTGCAGAAGATTGTGCCGCTGCAGTTTTTCAAGATATACGATTCCATCGTAACCGACCACGGCCTCCTCTGAATTGTTAAGCACGACCTGCGTCCCCAGTGGTATGTTCCGACCCGATCGATCTTGAACGACAACTGTGGCCGCGCTAACTGGTGCTACCTTAAATAGAACACGCGTACCCGATTTGCGTTGAGTGGACACATTCGTATCTACTTTATCAATCATCACATTTGCTGGCAATGCCGAAGGGTCAATAGACACTCGATTGCGTTGATAGGCATTCAGAGGCGTGACAATCAATAAACCATTGCTATTGGTCTTGCCATATTCGCGGTTCTCAAGCTTGACTGGAACGTTCTGTACGCCGTTGGTGGATACAACGGCAAAACCGTCATCGATTTGCCGACTCGCGAAAGCGCCCCCGGACATCAACACCAATGCGCCGGTCGCATTCAGATAGCCGGTGTGATTCCCTTTGCCAGTCTGAACACCTGCAGAGTACTCGCCATACCTGCTAAGGTAGTCAGCGCTCGCATATGCATTGGCAGCTCCCGTGTCATATTGCGTTCGCAATGACCATGAAAGGCCGTGGTCTTCCTGCGTGCGTTTGTAGAGGCTAGCGGAATAGGACGGATTATTGTCGCCCATTAAGGTACTCGACAGATACCCGGAATATCCTTTTTCCAGATTGATTGATACGCCCAGAAAAAGCGTCTGGTTGCCGGCAGCGCCCAGATCCTTGTTGTAATTCAATGCGAGATTGACCGAGTTGTTGAGCTGTTTGCTCCAGTAAACGTTGAGGTAGCGACTGGATTGCTGAGCGAAATATTTGAGTTTGATCCAACTGACACCCAATTGACCCCAGCGCCCCATATTAACGCCAGCCGAGATGATTTGGTTGGTCTGTGGTACTTCTGCGCCATATAAGGTCGCGATATCCTTGTACGATTGTTGTGCCGTTTTCAGATTCGCATTAACGTAAAAATGTTTGCCCTGCCACTGATATCCGGCACTATATAAGTGGCCACTCACATTTTCATTGCGACTGGATGAATAGGAGCCCGAAATTACTCCTAATTGTCCCAATCTCGCACTCACGCCGGCCCCATAGTTGACGAGGCTCCTGGTCCCTTCTGTATGTGCTTCTGCAGTTATCTCGTTGCTAACGCCATATCTGATTGACCCGGAATAGACTGGATCATGACCGTAATCGAATGATCGTAACCCATAAGATCTGCGAACGTAGCCAGCCTCCAGAGACCAGTCGGCGAGGCCTTTTTTCAGTAGAAGCGTGGAACTGTAAAACGGCAACTGCAATGTTCGCTGCTTCCCCATTGTGTCTGTCAATACCAGCGTGGCGTTGCCCGCTCCGCTGATATACGGCATGGTCTGAATTTCGAAGGGTCCCGCAGGCACCTGGTTCTCATACTGTTTGACACCATTGACGTACAGCTCCGCATTCGAAGGAATGTCCGCTGCCCCCAGGAAAGAAGGTAGCGGTGCAGTTGAAAAGTATGGCTGCAGTGCAAAATTGCGGCTCAGCTGAATTCCTCCAATTCTTGTGGCTCGCGACCACGACAATGCTGCTGTGTGGGTATCTCCCAGCCTGAGGCTGATTGCACTCTGTGGCCATGATGTTTCCCACTGCGTATCAAGACGAACGGAATTTCGCTCACCAGGCATTCGCCGATTGCCACTGGAAGTTTTGAAAAGAGTTGTATTACTTAGTACGCCCAAAGGATTAAAAAAGCGCAACTCGGAAAAGGCGCTAAACGATCTGTAGCGTTCGCTTGAATACCAACCATAAAGATCATAATTGAGCAGTAATCCTGTACCGGTCGAAACCTCAATATCCGGGGATAGCTCATTGCTCAGTTGTGTTGTTTCTAGATCGAGCGTTGAAAGCGGGGCTGATAATACGATGCGCTGAATATCCTGTTTATACTCGTAACGCAAACCAGCAATTGTGCTTAATGGAACCGCCTCTACTGATGTAGTGAAATTCCGAAAGCCGAGGCTTTTGAGGACGTCAGGGCGCGCAGAGATTGCGCCATCTCGAATCTGAAATTCCTTCAGATCGACTATCTCATTGCCATTGAGCGTTGTTTCCAGATAAACAGTATTGCTCTGTGCTGTTACTTCCCCGGCATTCACAGGATCGGGCAAACTGATGGGAGGCGGAATACCCTGGGCATAGACCCCACCGACCCATCCACAGAATAGCAATACGCAGGCAACGCGGCTTTGCGAATGCCATTTAATCATTAGCCTTTAATGTTGTGCTCTGTTTGGCAAACATAAAAATGCGCGATGATTAAAAAGTGACAGTTGCAGTTACGGTATCTTTGTAATCACCGACCGTATAATTTGTACTGGGGACTCGGCCATAGATGACATGTGTTTCCTGTACGCCGGTTCCAACATCTGATTTCGTGTCAGAATCAATCGTGTTTCCCCATACTTCTGCGTATGAACTATCCCGATATAACTGGTAAGGGACAAAGTCCGTCTGGTTATCAGGTGATGCGCTGATGCCTTTCATCCTTCGCGTATTAACATCCCCCGGAGAGCTTGCGTTTTGCCCGGCGTCCAGGCCAAGATCATAGTCCACACCTTTTGTGCATGTAACGAGCAAATTTGTCTGCCCTGCAACTTGTGTCTGGAACGAATCATAGGATCCGAATGCCAGTGTTGAAACACCGTTACCTAGTGTGCTGATATCGCAGGCAGGCGTAATGGATATAGTTACATCAAAGGTTGTAGATTGCGTTGCAGCATGTGCTGTCAACGAAACGAAGAACAAAGTTGCGCCCGATAAAAGTGCTGCTGTTTTGATTTTCATTATTATGCCTCTTACATGCATAAGTAAGGTCATACCAGCCCAGACCGAAAATTACACTTGTGATGCATCGCTGGTGGGTTTTATTGTAATGTAGCCCGACATGTAACACATAATATATTTTGTAACATTACAAATTGACGAATAAATACAACAACATGGGACTTACCCAAAGGCTTACTGGAATCCCGATATTGGAATACGTAACAATTTTCCGTTCATGGTAACTTCAAAATGACCTCCACTTGCAAACAGTCCCGGATTCGCCGTAACTGTCCATTGACGGCTGCTATTTGCAAGCGCATACCCGAATAAGCCCTGATTAATAACCAGGGATCGACCACTATTGCTGATAAATTTCAATTGGCTGAGCTTTACCCTTGTGGCTCCTGAGTTGCTTACCGTGAGAATGACGTTGGAATTGGTTCCGGGCCTGATATGCCACGCCAGCATAGGTTCTGACGTAGGATTGCTACCCTGTATAAATACAGGAACGGAGTATCGCAAGACAAAATTCAGTCCCTTGCTTGCCTGACGATTTAGCGGTAATTCGTCAATAACAATACGATAGGCGCGCTCAGTAGAAACCTGGGATTTCGCAATCTGTACCAGTCGCACGAACTGTTTCTGCCCACCGGGAATCTTCACAATTGGAGGGCTCGCGACAAATTCAGGGGTTGGATTCAATACATCGGTCTGATTTTGCTGCCTCCATTCGAAAACCCTGATTTGAACGTCCATTGGAGACTGAGACGTGTTGGTAAGCCAAAGCCCATCTGACTTCTGAGTTTGCTTCAGGTCCAGCACAATTGGAGTCACTTGAAGCCCAGCAGCAAGAGCCACATTACAAAAAACAAACAATAATGCAAGCAAAAGGAAGCGTAATCGCTGCACAGGCTGTGACCCCTTATGTAAATGTCTATCTGTAATACATCAATCTGTCCGCGGACTTTGTTTAACTAATTCGTGCTTTCAGATTGTTATTTAAGTCATCAATATCATCGCACAATCTAAATTTTTTGAGAACTGTTGTTTACCTTGACGAGAACGATACCCTTTGGCATCGTCAATTCCTTACGCGAGTATGTGTTGACCCAGGTGCCGGAGATTAGTAAGAGAAAGATCTAAAGCTGACGCTCCAGAAAAAAGGGCAGTACGCTCTGCGCACCGCCCAACATTTCGATATTTGCTTTTTCGATCAGAATGACCCGAACATCGTCCCCAGCGTAATAACAGCAGCAACGGCAATCAGCGGTATCACAATTGTCACTGCCGCAATATTCAGATAAGACTGGCGATGCGTCAGGCCGCAGATTGCCAGCAGTGTGATAATCGCTCCGCAGTGCGGCAGCGTATCAAAACCGCCAGCGGCCATGACGGCCACACGATGCAGCAATTCAGGACTGATATTGTTTTCCTGGGCCAGGCGCAGATAATCTGCACCCAGGGTCTGCAGGGCAATGCTCAAACCACCCGAAGATGATCCGGTAATGCCAGCCAGCGAGGTCATGGCGATACTTTCAGAGATCAGCGGGTTGTTCGGTGCAACGCCCAGTACAAACTCCTTGATAATCGCAAAACCTGCCAGGCTGGCGATCACGGCACCGTAACCCACTTCAGAAGCAGTATTGAAGATTGGCAGCATGGAGCCGTAAGCGCCCTTGTTGATTGTGTCTTTCAGATCTGTCCAGTGGCGCAGTCGTGCAATGATCAGCCACAGGCACGCAACAACAAGTGAAATAATGATGGCCCACAGACCCAGCGCACCTTTCAGGTTGATTGCTGGGAATGTCTCTTTCAGGAAGGCAAAATCCATGCCATTGAAAATGCCATAGGTGAACAGTGCATTGACACCAATCACCAGGATCAGGGGAATAATGCTGCTCACAAATGAAATATTGTGATCGTCGCTGATCACCTCGTTGGCCACCCCATCATTGTGGTCACCGTAGCCCTCACCCGCGGCTTTCGCCTTGCGGGCACGACCAAGCAGCCACAGCATGCCCAATACAAACATAATCAGACCGCCAATGATCCCCAGCCCTGGTGCCGCGAAGGCATTGGTGCCATAGTATGGAATCGGGATCGTGTTCTGGATGGCCGGCGTGCCTGGCAACGCGGTCATAGTAAAGGTGAATGCGCCAAGGGCGATGGCGGCAGGCACGAGCCTCTTTGGAATATCCGCCATGTAGAACATGACTTTTGAAATGGGATAGATGGCAAAGGCAACCACAAACAGCGAGACGCCGCCATAGGTAAGAATCCCGCAGGCCAGAACCACAGTGAGGATGGCATGTCTTGGACCCAGCACTTTCATGATCCAGTTGGCAATGGATGCGGCGGCACCCGAATCAGCCATGAGCTGGCCAAACAATGCACCCAGCAGAAACACCGGGAAGAACTGCAGCAGGTATTTGCCCAGCGCGGGCATGAAGGTTTCTGTGTAAATCGGCAGGATCTGATTGAAGTCACCCGACAGCAGAACGGCCAGACCGGCCATTAATGGTGCAAGAATCAGAACAGAATATCCCCGGTATGCCAGAAACATCAGCAAAAGCAGGGATATCACGATGGATATCATACTGAACAAAATAAACCCCTTAATTTGATTTTGAAATTGCGTTTTCTCATGGAAATCACCGTCACGCCCAGGTTTCAGTGCTAAAGGCTGCCCGGGAATTGGTTGATTAATCCACTTTTCTAGAAAGATTGCCGCAATTATATGGAGTTGAGGTTACAGATGTTCGCAAGGGTTAACGATATTAGCGTTAACCCTTATTTTTCTTGCATTTATTGTTCAATTACGCACGCAATAAAACGATTCTGCCCGATTCATATCTCCGGCCCCTTTGTATTTTGGCCAGCCGGGGTATTCACATAATGGGCGCTTGCGTCCAGGCACGCCGACGCTATCGGCCACGACTTGCGCGCCGGGTTTGGCGCCTTTTTCTACCCAGTTTTCCAGTGTGCTCAAGGAATCCCAGCTTGCGTTGAAGACGGTGCTGGCGGCGTGGCCATAGCCTGGAATCTCGTAATAGCGCATAAACGCGTCGGTTTGCTGCGGTCCCATTGTGGCGCGTACGCGCTGCACATAATCTTCAGTCGCCCGGGTGGGGACCAGACCATCGGCTATGCCATGTGCAATGAGTAATTTGCCGCCTTGATTGGCGAAGGCAGAAAGATCGGTCTTGTTGACATCCTGCAGAACGGTGAGTTCATCAATACGCTGACGCCATTTGCCTGGGCGAACTGGATCCAGCGATAAGCTGTTGTAACCAGGATCCTGGGTAATGAAATATTTCACCCATTGATCCCAGAAGCCGGCGTGGTAAGGCACGCTTTGACTGCCTGCGGG